>NZ_JABERK010000040.1:0-52430 GCF_013004315.1 Acinetobacter sp. ANC 5378 | reverse complement strand
GAAATACGGTATTCTGATGTGACAAAACCTGAATCCTGGTCGTTAAAGTGTTTGTTTGCACTCATATTTTAACTGTTCGGACTCAGGTTTTTTTATTTAAATCAAACTATGGGACAGCAGTGGGAAATTCCCTCCTTTTATAACGGAGGGTTAGAGAGGATTAAAAATAAATATAATTTTAAATTTGTTAGGGGGAACAAAATGCGGTTTTCAGAACGATATGGCTATAAACCTGTAAGAGAAATTATTCAAAAGGAATCAATTTCTGAAGAGCTTCGAAATAGAATTTGGTCATCCATCTATAGTAGTTTTTTAATAGAATATGAGGAGCTTCCTTACAACACAAGACTACAACTCATTGATGATATTTATTCAAGTTTTCTGAAAAAACCTTTGGATAGCCTATCAATAGTTCAAAGTAGTGTAATTAAAGATATCCGAGTCAGCCTATTTAAAGCCCCTTGGTACGAAATTTATGACTTTCTAGAATTTATACTTAATAATGAATATATCAATCAAAGATATCAAAAAATAAAAAAAATTCTAATTGAAATCAATAATATTTTAACCGAAGAAAACTCTAGTTATCGAATTATCAGGAATCAAATTATTGAAATTACCTCTGAACAAGAAATCCAATCTATCGAAGATGCTCTAAAAAATACAAATCCATATTCAGGTGTTCAACAACATCTCAATCAAGCTTTGAAATTGCTCTCAGATCGTCAAAGCTCTGATTATCGAAACTCAATTATTGAAGATAAACTTGGTTTACACCCTGCCCTTAAAGCAAGTTTAAGCCAACTTTATGGCTATACCTCTGATGCGGATGGTATTCGCCATGCCATGCTAGAAGAATCAAATTTGAGTTATATCGATGCTAAATTTATGCTGGTTGCATGTACTAATTTTATTAATTATTTGATTGGGAAAACTAAATAGAGGGTGAATTCAACCTCACCCCGCCACTTTATTCTTCCCATTTTCTTTGGCTTGAAATAAAGACTTGTCGGCTTTTTCTAATAGTGCCATCCACGATGCCGCACCAACCGCCACACCCGCACTTACCGAAATCTGGATATTCTGATTGATCTCAGCAATGTAGAGTTCAGAGCTGCCAATTTCTTTAAGAATTTTGTTCGCAACAACCCAGGCATCCTGAAAATCAGCCTGTTCGATTAACACCAAAAATTCATCACCGCCATAACGCACGATCAAATCTGAAGTACGTACATTAAATTGTAATTTTTCCGCGACTAACCTAATAACTTCATCACCGACAATATGCCCAAATGTATCATTTACATATTTAAAATCATCAATATCAAAAATAATCAGGGCTGTTTGAGTAAATTTTTCAGGTTTCTTTTCCAAATACTTAATGTATTCATCCAAAGCCAAACGGTTGGATACACCAGTCAAACTATCAGTATTGGCAATATTTCTAAGTTGGAATTCTAAAGCATCACGTTGCTGTAGCACAGATTTCAACTTTTTAATTGCCTGTAACAATGTTACTGGATCATTTGATAATTCATCAAATTCACTATCTGCAACTTTATGCTGTGCCAAACGAAGAATTGCATTTTTGGCTTTAAGTAAAGGTTTAAATACCCCATTTCGCGCATAAATCATGGTAAAACATGCGGTAACCAGACAAATTACTGCAACCAATAGCGTTATTATAAATTGTTGTTTCGCTTGATTTTTCTCATCTTGAGCAACGCTAACACTGTAATCTAAAATATAGGTTTGCAAATTTACCACTGTTACAAATTTGTCGACCATAGCCTCTGTCAATTGCGTACCAGTTAATGAATAACGCTTATTATGCAAACTTTCATTAATTAAACCTGCAACAATTGGAATGCCTTGGTCTAAAAACTGTGTTTTTACTTTTTGATGCAAAGCTAAATATTCGGGGGTTTTACCTTGTTCAGGTTGTATGGTATTGACCAAAGCCCATAAATACCTTGCCTGATGTTGAGTCTGTAATGATCGGGCCAGATTATCTTCAGGTATTTTTTCTACAAAAGTGATGGATGCCATGATATTGGAGGCAATTCGCCCTGCCTGATCGCGTAAATCTGCCAGAATTAAAATCAGCGTATAGTATTCAGAAACAGATGTGCTTTTAGCTTCAGCGTGTACCAATACATTTTTTAAAATTTCGTGACAACTATCCCAAGCCGTGAACATTTGCTTAATCGCATCATCAAGTTGTTTTGAAGTACGTTCAGATCGGGGCAAAGCAGCATACGCGTCTACAGCTTGACGACCTTGCTGTAAAGTTACTTTTAAATTGGAAGATAAGCCTCGTACCTGGGCAGAAAAGCCCGCTGCATTTAAAATCTGTATGGTCTGATCAATTTGTATATCGACTTCTTTTCGATGCGCTTGCAGCTCTTGTAGATTTTCAGCTAATTCTTCAGCGGTGCTCGACATCACCTTATTCGCAGGTGCTCGCTCACGTGAAACTTTATTGGCTAAATCGGCAACTGCACGTAACGCAGAAATTTCAGTTAAGGCTCGATCTGCTTTTTGATAACTCTGATAGCTACTGACAATTAAAGGAACAGAAAGAAAAAGCAGTGAGAAAATAATGATAATCATCGACAAAAAAAGCCGTTGACTAATATGTCCCGAACGTAATTTATACATGGATTCAGTACGTCCCACACAAAAACAACTGGCCAATCATCATCATATTTCGTTTATAATACAATCGTATATATTACATGATTTTCATACTACTAATTCTTTCTTATCAACCGTTTATCTTATTTTTTTATAAAAAATTATTATTAATACTACTCTCTAATGAAGATAAAAGAATAAACCAAGTTTATTCCAAATATCTAAGCTCAATTGCTTGCGCTCATCAGCATCATGGATTGATTAGAATTCTTTTCACTTTCCTTCTGACAAGCACTTAATTGCATCAAGCCCCCCCATTAAGCAACTTAAGTAAAATAATCATTGTTTCATCTCGAAATCTCGAAAGCCTAAATTTTCTACTTTTATTAAATTCATTCACATCATTTTGTATGAATGACACATAGCTAAAAATATTTTTATAACAGGTCTAAGAAAATATTTACACATGCTACAAATAAGTGCATAATGCACCGCATTAGGGCAAGTCAAAATCATTCCTCAGCAGGATTTTTGATTTATCCGAGATTTTTGGCTAAAAAACCCCCAGTTTTCACAGGAAACTGGGGTTTTTTATGACTAAAAATTGAGAAATGGCGCAAAATCAATATTAATAACGCATCATATTAGTGCATAATTATTACAAATCATTCCAAATTCACCTTTTTCAAATATTCTGCTTTGTAATCAATCATTGATCAAAAAATAAAGAAGAATATTCTTTTAGTTTCAATGCTGCGCTAATACTTGGATATTTTCTTTATTAAATATAATAACTTAGGCAAAGCACACTTATTTCAGGCAAAAAAAACCCAACCTTGGGGAAAGTTGGGCATATAAAAACAAAACTTGTTCATGGAGAATCAGATCATCATCACATTATTTTAATGTAACATGACTTGATAGATAGATTATGATAAAAATTACCAAATAAGTAAAGCCTATTGGATTAGTTGGCTTTTAGTTAAATCACAATAATTAGACAATAATGCAAAAATCATCACATAAATAAAAATGATATGTTTATTTTTTATACTCAAATGAAATATTTTAAGGCTAACTTTGGTACTAAATTCTAAATAAAATTAAAAATATGCGAAACAATCCATACTTAAGCCAGCTCTATAAATTGTTTTTTACAATTAATAGAAAAACTTTATCAAATTTTACATTGTTAAAAGGCTCTCGAATTTTCCGTTTTTTCCCAAAAAACAGCTGTAGAAATCCGTATATTCATTTGTTCTAAAAAAAGTTTTTTAATGTTGACATAAAATCAATCATCTGCACATTTTTTAACCATCCATATGATTTAATACAAAAACTCAACAAAATAATGTCATTATAGTTCATTGACTTAATGTTTTGTTACAATACAATGCCTACTGTTTAATCCATTTTTAACAGAACGGGTAATTATTATGAAAAAACTTGGTTTAGCCACTGCTTTATTATTAGCCATGACCGGTGCTCAAGCATACCAATTCGAAGTACAAGGTCAATCTGAGTACGTTGATAACACAGCAAATGACAAAAACTTTACGGGTGCTGTACAAGGTACTTATTACCTTAAAAATGTTGATTCTTCAAAAGGTCCATTGGCTGAAGTAGCTTTCTTAAACCAAGCATCTAACGTTTCTGTAGCTTATAACTATGGTGAATACGACGTAGATGCTGAAGGTGAAGACTTTGTTTCTCATACTATTGGTGCTAAAGCAGAAGCGTATATTCCAACTAAAGTTGTTCCTGTATATGCTAGCGCTTCTTATAGCAACACAATTACAGACAACAAAAACAACCAAGCTGATGACCATGGCGACCGTTATGCTTTAGAACTTGGTGCTGTAGTAGCTCCTAACTTCTTGGTAGCTGTTGGTTATACTAGCGTTGCTAACCAGACTTCTTATGATGCTTTCAACATCCTTTCAAACGGTGTTGTTAAAGCTGGTTTAGAATCTGACACGATTGATCAAGACCAAGACGCGATCACTGCACGTACTAAATACGTTGGTGCAATCGATGGTACAAACATGTCAATCGGTTTCGAAAGCGGTTTAGTTTACGGTGAAGATACTGCTTACAACCTAGGTACAACTCTTTTCGTTACACCTAAATTAAGCGTTGGCGCGTCTTATGCTGAATCTAGCTTCGATGGTTCACCAGACAAAGCTTGGGGTGCGAACATAAATTACTTCATCACTCCTGCTGTTGCAGTTGGTGCATCTTACGTAAATGCTAATGCTGAAAAAGGTTCTGTATACGATACAGAAACTGTTGGCGTAAATGCTAAATTCCGCTTCTAATTTCCAATTAGAAAAAGAATTCAAAAAAGGACTCAATTGAGTCCTTTTTTATTGTCTAGCTTTATTCAGATGGAAAGCCATTATTCTCATGAATCACACTGCTCTTATTTATTAACATCATCATGATCTGGTAAATATGCAATATATTGCAGGGCAATTAAACGCGAAACAATCAGTGCCAAGTACATGACACCACAAAACATTTGTAGCACCGCCAGCACACGTGCAGGTGCACTCATCGGCATTAAATCAGACAGGCCTGTTGCCGACTGCAAACTGAAACTTAAAAACAATAAATCCAGCCATGTTTGTAAACCAGTCATATTGGGATTTTGAAAACTCCTCGGTACCAAAAGCTGACAAATGTTATATAAAAAGGCAAAACCCCAAGCAAGCAATGTAAATACCGCACCGGCAGCGAACAGTTCATCTCGAGTTAAATAACGATCTTCAAACATATAACGCAATAAACCATATGCGGCACTAAAATAGGCTGCAGCTTCGAAACCATGCGCAATCACTTGAAGCATGGGATGTTTTACACCCAATAAAATCAGTGAAGAAAAAATTACCGCACCACCGACAAAACTCAATCCTAAAATGGTAAACATCGGTGTTTGGCGAATGACTTTGGCGATCACCAGTAAAACCAAGACCCCTAAAAGCCAGGTCAACGTCCGATAGGTCATACTGTAATTGCCTGCCACAGATAATATTAAAATGATAAATTGCAATAAGATCAGCCACGCTGAAGGTAATAAGCGGAAAATCTTCCAAACATCAATAAAGGCCTGCATTTACCACTCCAAGAGATTGCTGTTTTTTTATTATGCTGTTTTCTTTATTTTTCACCTGATCAACTTAGCATGAATTAAGCACCCTACCAGTGACACATTTGTATGAAAATCACCAAAAAATCATTAACAAATGCCCCCTAATTAAATTTTAACAATGAACTCCCCCCAAGACAAAAATCAAAATCAGCTTCAAAAACAAACTGATTGAATTTAAAAAACACTTTATCAATCATATATTGAATCTCTAGGCAATAAAAAAGTCCCCTCAGGGACTTTTTTATAGATTCAATTTTGAGTCTTAGTGATCAGATGCACCTGATGCGCCAATACCTGTCATTGAACGAACATACTGTGCGTCAAATGCCTTACGCTCTGCTTGTGCACGTGCTGAATTATCAGTCACAGAGAACAACCAGCAGCAGAAGAACGACAATGGCATAGCGAAGATCGCAGGACCGTTAAATGGATTGATTGGCGTATCAGAGATACCTAATGTATCCACCCAAACTGCTTTAGACAGCACAATCAACAGCACTGCAAGACCTAGACCCACGACACCACCAATGACCGCACCGCGCGTGGTTAAGCCTTTCCAGAACATTGACAATACAAGTACCGGGAAGTTGGCACATGCAGCCACCGAGAATGCCAAACCGACCATGAAGGCAACGTTTTGTTTCTCGAACAAAATACCCAAAATCATCGCAAAAATTGCAAGACCTAAAGTCGCAATTTTTGACATGCGAAGTTCAGATTCAGGAGTCGTTTGACCTTTCTTGAATACGTTTGCATACAAGTCATGTGAAATTGCTGAAGCACCAGACAATGTCAAACCTGCAACCACTGCAAGAATCGTTGCGAATGCCACTGCTGAAATGAAGCCCATGAACAAGTCACCGCCAAGCGCATCACTTAAGTGCACCGCAGCCATGTTGTTACCACCAACAAGCTCTAACTTGCCAGTCACTGCCATTTTCGCCACATCAAGGAATTGTGGATTGTTCGATACGTACATAATCGCACCGAAACCAATGATGAAGGTTAAAAGGTAGAAATAACCAATGAAACCTGTTGCAACAACCACTGACTTACGTGCTTCTTTGGCATCCTTCACCGTAAAGAAACGCATCAAGATATGCGGTAAACCGGCAGTACCAAACATCAATGCAAGACCTAAAGAGATTGCATCAAGTGGATTTGCGGCTAACTTCCCCGGCCCCATGATATTGCCGGCTTCTGCCAAAGTAATATCATGAACTTTAGAGAAGATATGAATCGATTGGTCAAACATTTCAGTGAAGCTAAAGCCCACACCTTTCATGACCATAAATGCCATGAAGCTTGCGCCTGAAAGTAACATCACCGCTTTGATGATCTGTACCCAAGTGGTTGCCAGCATACCGCCGAAAATCACATAAGCCATCATCAGCAAGCCAACGATGACAACAGCAATGTTGTAGTTCAAACCAAACAGCAGCTTGATCAGCTGTCCTGCACCGACCATCTGAGCGATGAGGTAGAATGCAACAACCACAAGTGAGCTCACAGCCGCCAAAGTACGAACTGGCTTTTCTGCCAAGCGGAAAGATACCACGTCAGATAAGTTGAATTTACCTAGGTTACGTAGACGTTCAGCCACCAGGAACAATACGATTGGCCACCCCACCATGAAACCAAGTGAGTAAAGTAAACCGTCAAAGCCTGAACTGAACACAAGTGCGGAAATACCCAGGAACGAAGCAGCTGACATATAGTCACCGGCAATCGCTAAACCATTTTGGAAACCTGAGATCCCACCACCGGCAGTATAGAAATCTGTCGTACTGGTGGTTTGCTTCGCTGCCCATTTGGTAATCACCAAAGTGAAAGCAACAAAAATCACAAACATGATGATTGCGTGCCAGTTGGTTGGTTGCTGCTCAGCAGCTCCAAGATCTGGGCCAGCCATGACCATACCCGACATGAGCAGCGTTGATGCTGCAAGGGCTTGAGCCTTCAATGAATTCCATTTCATATTAGTGCGGTCCTTTTTCATTCGCAATTGCTTCTACTTCTCTCATTGCTTCTTTTGTTAATGGATCTAACTTGTTGTTAGCAATATAGGAATACACACCACAAAGTAGAAATGATAATACGATGATGCTTAGACCCAGTGGCATGCCCCACGTTGTTACACCACCGCTAAAAGAACTCATTAAGAATTCTTTGTTATAACCGACCAGCAGCATGAAACCCACGTAGACGAACAACATAATTGCTGTAAGTGTCCAGCTCAGTGTGCTTTTTTTACTGACCATCTGTTTAAATTTTGGATTCTGTAGAATTTGCTCTACCTGTCTCTCATCCATAACCAATGCTCCTGTTTGTGCCCAGCCTTAGGCGCTATTTTTTAATTCGAATTATTACGTTGTATAACTTAACAATCTTGTTGGGTTGTTGTAATTAATACTTTGGTCGTTAAATTTTAACCAATTACACTGGTCAGATTACCAGATAGGGTATGATTACGATATAGTTTTACACTGTAGGCAATATGAACAGCTGGCTCATTATCGGGGTTCTCGCCCTCTATATCGCATTACTTTTTATCTGTGCCTTTTTTGGGGAAAAACACGCGAGTCGATTAAGTACCCGTGGTCGCATGCTCCTCTTTAGTTTGACTTTAGGGGTTTATTGTTCATCCTGGACATTCTATGGTGCGACCGGTGCCGCTGTTCGTGAAGGGATTATCTTCCTGCCGATTTATTTGGGACCCTTAATCTTTGTCGGGGTCGGTTATGATATTTGGCGACGCTTAGGTCGAGTACGTCAACATCATGCCATTTCCTCGATTGCCGACTTTGTTGCCGCGCGTTATGGCAAAAGTGGGACTTTGGCCTCCCTGGTCACTATTCTTGCCGTCATCGCGATTATTCCCTATTTGGCCTTGCAGCTTAGAGCCATTGCCTTAAGTGCTGCAGTGGTTTTGCAACAAGGTACAGGTATAGAAGGTACCACCAATGGTGTGCTGTTCTTAACTGGGATATTAGCCATTTTGGCCATGATTTTTGGGACCCGGCAAATTGCCAATACCGAACAACATGGCGGTTTAATGTTGGCCGTGGCATTTGAGTCCTTTGTTAAATTATTTGCTTTAATTTGTGTTGCGTTATTTTTTGTGTTTGATGCTCCCGGCAATCTGGGGCAAATTTCAAGTGATGTCGCAGATACCTTTAAAGAGGTGCAACTGTTTGGTGTACCGGAAACTTTTTGGGTACAAACGGTATTGGCAGCACTCGCAATCATTTGTTTGCCGCGCCAATTCCATGTGGCTGTGGTTGAACTACGCGATGAAAAACATATTCGTGGGGCGCGTCGCTGGTTTGCCACTTATCTGATCCTCACCACCATCGCGATTATTCCCATTGCCAGTTGGGCATTACATGCAGCACCGCACTTTTTAGCCATTCCCGATGTTGCCGTTCTCTCCTTACCGCTTAGTTATAACCAGGAATGGTTGACGCTATTGGCCTTCCTGGGTGGTTTTTCTGCATCAACCGGCATGCTGTTGGTGTCCTCTGTCGCTTTGTCGATCATGCTCAGTAATGACCTGATTATGCCGGCACTCTGGCGCACTGGCATACTTTCACGTCACGACAAACGTCTGCCTTTGGTACTGAAATTTACCCGCCGCATATGCATTTTAGCGGTCATGTTACTGGGCTTCCTGTTCTTCCATTTCTTTAATGACATTGACCAACTCTCTGTTTTTGGCTTGCTGGCATTTAGCGCGGTTGCACAATTCTCCCCTGCCCTGATTGGGGGACTCTATTGGCGTGGCGGCAGTAAACAAGGGGTCTATGCAGGTCTGATTACCGGCTTTGTAATGTGGGCATATACCTTGCTGTTACCGACGGTACTGCGTAGCTTGCCTGCTGAATATAGCCAGTTTACCCAACAATTCCTGACTCTGGGACCTTTGGGTATTAACTGGTTACGTCCAGAAGCATTGCTCGGTTTTCAGTCTTTTGCAGCCCTGACCCACGGTGTGGTGTGGTCGTTAGGTCTGAATATCCTGCTCTATGTTTGGGTGTCTCGAATTTTCCGCCCAAGTATTGCAGAACAGATTCAAGCGGAAAGTTTCTTCTATTATGAAACCAAGCCCTTACCCTCGCATAGCACGACCAGTGATATTAATTACCTGCAACATGATGTGGCCCGTCTAAAAGTTGGAGATTTAATTGCCTTGGCCAAACGGATTACCGGTGAAGGTGCTGCCACCCAAGCCTTCCACCAATTCTGTGCGCAAAACAATGTCATCCTGAATGAAAACAGCAGTGCCAATGGCATGTGGTGGCGCTTCACCGAGCAATATCTGGCAGGAACCATCGGTTCAGCTTCTGCGCGCACCCTGCTCACTACGGCTATGGTGAATAATGGCTTAGCCCTCGGTCAGGTGGCGAATATTCTGGATCAGGCCTCACAGTGGCAGCGTTTTAACCAAAACCTGATCATGACCATGATTGACCATATGACCCAAGGAGTGAGTGTGGTTGATGAAAATATGTGTCTGGTGGCATGGAATAATCAGTACCTTAAACTGTTCGATTATCCAAAAGACATTGTCTATGTCGGTTGTCCAATTGCAGATTTAATTCGCTATAACGCAGAACGTGGTGAATGCGGTCCGGGTTCCGTTGAAGAACACGTACGCAAACGGATTCACTGGATGGCGATGGGTAGCGCGCATGAATTTGAACGGATCCGTAAAGATGGTCGGGTGATTCAAATGCGCGGTAATCCGATTGAAGGCGGTGGTTTCGTGACTACGTTTGCCGATATTACCGCGTTCCGTGAAAATGAAGCCATGCTTGAAGGGCGAGTTCAGGATCGAACCCAGCAGCTTGCCAATGCGCTTTCCGAGCAGCAGCTGGCACGCGAACAAGCTGACCGTGCCAATATGTCGAAAAGTCGCTTTATTGCAGCAGCCAGTCATGACTTGTTACAACCGATGCATGCTGCGCGTTTGTTCAGTACCGCTTTGGAACAAAGTGTTCAGTCGGATGAAGATCGCAAGACCCTGCAACAACTTGATCGTGCCTTGCATGGTGCAGAAAGCATGTTGTCTGCCCTGCTGGATATTGCGCGTTTGGAAGGGGGGACGATTCAACCGAAACGTCAAGCTTATCCCCTGCATGACTTGCTTAGTGATTTAGAACTGCAATTTAAATCGATTGCGGCACAACGCGGGATTAAATTCAGTGTGCATGATGCGCAATTCTGGATTGATACTGATCCGCAATGGATTCGCCGTATTATTCAAAACTTTGTCAGCAATGCATTACGTTATACCGCTAAAGGTAAGGTGATTGTCGGCGTTCTACGTTCTGCAGAAAAACCCAACAATATCCGTATTGGGGTTTGGGACACCGGTCCGGGTATTGCTGAAGAACAACGGATTAAGCTGTTTCAGGAGTTCGAACGTTGCGGTCATACCTCGCCTTGGGGTGAACAAGGTCTGGGACTCGGCTTGGCCATTGTACAACGCATGACCAGCATGCTGGACTACCCTGTACACGTCTATTCCGAATATGGCAAAGGCTCTTGCTTCATGATTGAAGTACCGATTGTGGAAGCACCAAAAGTGGTAGCCGCGCCAGTCCAGGCGATTCCGCTGAAAAGCAAAGCCTATAAAATTTTATGCTTGGATAATGATGAAACTATTTTGGAAGGGATGTCGACCTTGCTCACCAAATGGGGCTATCAAGTCTTCAAAGCCACCGAACCTGAACAGGCACTAGAACTGATTCAGCAAGAAAACATTCAGGTGTGGCTGGTCGATCAACATTTGAATAACGGTAAAATCGGTCTCGATTTCATTCTGGAAAATCGTCAAGAGCAAGTTCCTGTGGCGCTGATTACCGCAGATTCAGATCCTGAACTTCCACAACATTTGAAAGAACTGAATATTGTGCTGCTGAAAAAACCGTTAAAACCGGCATCGCTTCGGTCATGGTTATCAGGCTTAAAAATTTCCAGTCCTTAAGTCTAAACTGTAAAACCGGACGTCCATTTCAAATTGATGAAATGGACGTTTTTTTACATATATACATCTATGATTACGCGTACTGGCAATTTATTTTTTCATTTAGGCATAACGGTTCAAAAAGTCTTGTTTTAAGCTTCGTTACATTGACCAAAAACTCCAACCACGTATCTATGGCAAAGAACATCAAAATTCAAATATACACTTGTATAATTAGTTACAATTTAATAAGTTATTATTATTAAAAGTATTTTTTTAATAAAAACCCACTCTATAACTTTAGTCGTATTCCGTTCGTCGCCGTCTTGGCTCATATATGAGAGCAACAAATGATCAGTTTAATCTGTCTATCCGTACGTACATAAAACGCTGCCCAAGGAACTGATCATCATAGAAAAATACAGGAGTTTAAGATGAACATTTCTGAAGCCAGAAGTCATGGCGTAGATCAATCGCAACAATTTTACCGTCAATATGGTGCCAATGCCCTGTTACCTGAAATTCAATGGACTGAATTATTTAAGCCCAGCCACTTAAAAGATACTCACATTCAGGCATTAAACACCTTGTATCAAAGTGCGGTTCCGCTTGCATTACAAGTGTTTGATGAGTTGAATTTTGATGTCTTCAGCCCTGCAGCCTACAAACCGCAAGGCTTGGGTCTATTTGATCGACTTGCTGAACAAGAAGATAAGCTGATTCAATCCCTAAAAGCCGAATCTAAAGACCTAACTGATCAAGTACGTCACCAGATTTGGAGCATGTTATTGCGTGGTGGTGCGGTGCTGGTCTTTAAAGCATGGCTTGGCAAAGTCAAAACCGATGAGAATCTGCTCGATACCACCCAATTTGATGAATTGTCTGATCTGCTCTTTATTAAGACCCCACCTTTCGAATTGGCAAAGCACTTAGATGTAAATACCCATGCCAATGAAGATCATATTTTCCTGCTGTATGGCAGTGATGTTTATTTAGACCGTTTTAACAGCTTAGAAACTGCGGCTTTATTTGTCGATTTAGGCGTATATGATGCGGCATTTTTAAGTTTAAGAGATGACAGCGTGGCGGAATATCTGAAAGAGAAAGCCTATGTCTCTCAAGAGCAAATTGATGATCTGCAATGTGCATTAAATCCCTTATTTTGCACAGACCATACTCCCAGACAAAGCTGCGTCGCGTAATCTAAAATGCTAAATGCGTTGAAAGTCAAAGCATCCCTCGCAATAAACCGCAACGAAAAAGGCACTTAATTTAAGTGCCTTTTTCGTTCAATGCTGGGTTCAGCAGATTACATTTTCTTTTCTTCAATATTCAAAGCACTGATCGCCAATACCGCCTGAGTACGGTTTTGCACATTCAATTTACGGAAAATAGCCGTGACATGCGCTTTAATGGTTGCTTCAGAAACATCAAGCTCATACGCAATCTGTTTATTCAGTAAACCTTCCGCCACCATCATCAATACACGGAATTGTTGCGGTGTTAGCGATTGAATACGTTCTGCCAGTGCAGTTTCATCTGCTGCACGTGGATCGAAATTCAGATTGGCAGGCAAGTTTGGCGGTAACCAGATTTCACCTTCCAGCACCTGGCGAATCGCCTCACCAATATGGCTGGGATGTGCCGATTTAGGAATATAGCCCATTGCACCATGCGCAATGGCACGCTGAATAATTGAAGTTTCTTCATGCGCAGAAACCACAATAATTGGAATTGAGGGATATTGTGCACGGACGTGAACCAAAGCTGAAAAGCCTGAAGCCCCTGGTAAATTTAAATCCAATAAAACCAAATCCGGTTCCGGTCCGTTATCTAAGCGTTCATACAACTCATTTACTGCAGCCGTTTCATGAATTTGAGCTTGCGGTAAGCTGTAACGAACGGCCTGAATCAAGGCATGACGAAACAACGGATGGTCATCAACGATTAAAATATTCATAAGCGACATGAAAGATCTTGTGCACAGTGGTTTCTATTCTAACCATAGTCATGCATCTAAGGATATGCAAGATCTCACTATTTTTGCATTTAAGCCGACATTCGGCTTAAGAAATTGACAAAATTCCGCATTTTCTTAATTTCTTTAAATCTAATCACATTTTGATATAAATTTTATCGTATAAAGCAAAATGCTTATTAACAATCAAGATAAATTTATAAATCAAATAATTAACTACCCTTTAAAGCTGAGTTAATGGCAATTTTCTTTATATCTTAAAATCAGATAACTTTTCTGTATTTGCTTATTTTACAGAATATCTCAGGTGGTGATTAATAAATACATTCCGAGATTTTATTGTTTTAGGTTATTCCAAGATGTCTATTTTAAATACACAAAAACCACTGAATATTGTTGCTGTATCGGGTGGTTTAAACAACCCGTCAAAAACCGAAGCTCTGGTTCAAGCCATTCTAGACGAACTGGGTGAAGCAACACCGATTAATGTCCATTTCATTAAATTCAGCGAAATTGGTCAATTGATGGGTGGGGCGATCTACCGCAATCAATTACCACAACGTGTACAAGACGATTTAGCTGCCGTAGAAGCAGCAGATGCACTGATTGTGGGTACACCAGTATACCGTGCATCATTTACCGGTCTATTTAAACATTTCTTTGATTTTGTAGAACAAACCGCATTGGTTGATGTACCTGTTTTACTTGCAGCATCTGGCGGTTCTGAACGTCATGCCCTGGTTCTTGAGCACCAATTACGTCCACTGTTTAGCTTCTTCCAGGCGCAAACTCTGCCGATCGGTGTATACGCAACAGATAAAGATTTCACCCCTGAATACACCATTCACAGCGAGTTCTTGCGTGACCGTATTACTTTAGCAGTGGCACGTGCGCTACCAATTCTTGAGTGGGCACCGGCTAAAGGTCAACGTGCTGAAGTGGTGAAAGAGAAAACCCAACAAGCCAACCAAAACCTGGGCATTAATAAACAAATCGAGCAGGAAGAAGTACTTCCTTCTGCGGCAGTGCCAAGCCTAGATGCAGCGGAATCTCGCTTGCACAGCAAAAAAGCACCGAAGACTCAAGTCGCTTAATCAGCGACTTCCACCTCGAGGGTTTAGATATGTCAAATCAACAAGAAAACCAAGTTAAATTTGCCTATTGGGTACCGAATGTCAGTGGTGGCTTGGTGGTCAGTAATATCGAACAGCGCACCGACTGGAGCTATGAGTACAATGTACGCTTAGCCCAGGCAGCAGAAAAAAACGGCTTTGAATATGGTTTAACCCAGATTCGTTTTGCGTCAAGCTACGGCGCAGAACATCAACATGAATCGGTCAGTTTTAGTCATGCATTGTTAGCAAAAACTGAAAAAATTAAACTGATTGCGGCAATTTTACCCGGGCCGTGGAAACCTGCTCTTGCAGCGAAACAATTGGCCAGCATTAACCAAATGACCAATGGCCGTATCGCGATTAACGTGGTCAGTGGCTGGTTCCGCGGTGAATTTGATGCGATTGGCGAAGAATGGCCAGAACACGATCAGCGTTATGCTCGTTCAGAAGAATTTATTCGCAGCTTACGTGGCATTTGGAATACAGATCACTTTAACTTTGATGGCAAGTTCTATCAGTTTAAAGATTACACGCTACGTCCACAGCCGCTTCCAAACAAACCTGTGGAAATTTTCCAAGGCGGCAGTTCACGTGCTGCACGTGACATGGCTTCACGCGTTTCAGATTGGTACTTTACCAATGGCAACACGCCTGAAGAAATTAAAAAACAGATTGATGATATTCGTGAGAAAGCCAAGGCCAATAACCATCAGGTTAAAATTGGAGTGAATGCCTTCATTATTGCCCGTGATACCGCAGAAGAAGCGCAATCTGTGCTGCAAGAAATTATCGATAAAGCCAATATTCAAGCTGTGAATGCATTTGGCGATGCCACCCGCGAAGCAGGTGCCTCAACCGCTGAAGGCGAAGGCAACTGGGCAAAATCAAGTTTTGAAGATTTGGTGCAGTATAACGATGGTTTCAAAACCAACCTGATTGGTACACCACAGCAAATTGCTGAACGTATTTTGGTTCTCAAAGATATCGGTGTGGACTTGGTGCTTTCTGGCTTCCTACACTGTATTGAAGATGTTGAATACTTCGGTGCGAAAGTCTTGCCATTGGTTCGTAAGTTAGAAGCAGAGCAAGCGGAACAGCTGCAAGCAAAATCAGCTTAAGGCGGTCAAATTATAATAATAATGCTTTACCCTATTCTCCCCCTCAAGGCTCGGCTTGAGGGTTTTTTTTATGCATAGACTTTTTTAATATTACTCATCTGCCCTTTCGATAAACATCTCACCTCTCCCTTGCTAACTCAGAATATATTCTGAGGGTTCTCATCTCCTAAAAGGAGAAACTTCCTCTCCCTGAGATAAATGGTTGGGGTGAGGGGAAAACGAAGGCTAAAGAGAAGACTACCCCTTTTTCGCTATTATTAAAAAAGAGCAGATACCTCAATAAAAAAGCCTCCCGAGATAGAGGCTTTTTTGAATAATCACATCAAGAATAAAAACTTGGATCAGGGACTTTACCTGTTAACACCCATTCCCCCACTTCCTGATATTTATAATCAATCGGGTCATGCAGCGTCTGGGTACGGACATTGCGCCAGAAACGGTCGAGATTCAGTTTGGCAGTCGTCGCGCGTGCACCCATCACCTGGAAAATATTTTGTGTCACAAACAGTGAAGTCTGGGTTGCAGCAATTTTTGCTGTGGCAATGGCAATACTCACTTCACCGCGCTGCTCGGCTGTTAATGCTTCACCCATGTTCCAGGCATTTTGCAAAGTCTCTACCGCTTTATTGGCCAGTAAACGCACGCCCTCAAGCTGCACATAAAACTCGGCAAAATGCTTTTGCGTAAATGGATCATTCACGGAATTTTCCACCAAAGATTTTGACCATGCTTTTTGAGTTTGCACGGTTTGTTTTGCTGTTTCAAAGGCGCCTTCTGCCACCCCTAAAAACAGATGCACAAAAATCAATTGTGCAATCAGCGGACGTAAACTCGAATACGGCGTACTCAGTGGGCCTGGATTTAACAGCAACTCATGCTGCTGGATTTTGACCTGCTCGAAATGACTGGTGCCGCTGTCGGTTTGGCGCTGTCCCATATTGTTCCAATCACCTAAAAAACTGACCCCGTCACGTACTGTGGGAATTACCCCAATCAGTAATTTCCCCTCATCATTATAGCCCGAGCAAAGCAGGATATCTGAATCCATCGAGCCTGAACAAAAGCTTTTATCGCCCTGAAATACATATTCCGTTTCAGAGACTTTGACTGCTGTAGTTCGTCGGTCTAAGGGATTTAAAGTATTGCCCCAAAACAGGTTTTCTTGTGCTGTTTGCTCCAACCATTTTCCATATTGTTCAGGTTGTGAAAACAGTTGCACCGTTGCAATCAGTAAATGGTGAAAACCATAGACATGCGCCAGTGAACTATCAGCTTGGGCAATGGTTCGAATGGTTTGAAAAACCGTTTTCCAGTCTGCCCCTTGCCCACCGTATTGGGTGGGAATAGAAAGACCCAGTAAGCCACTTTGACGGATTAAATCACGCTCGGATTTTGGATTGCCGCCTTGTTTATCACGTTCAGCAGCAGTCTTTGCAAACTGTTCCGCAAGTTGTTGAGCAATCTGTAATGGATTTGAATTTAAAAGTGGCGATGAGGCATTCATAATCATATCTATCTGTTTCTATATTTTTAGCTTAGCAGATGATGTTTTTCATCTTTATCTGAATGCCTGCAGTCCTTATACGTAAAATAAAAATACCGCCTGAAAAATGCAGGCGGTAATGACTAAAATGACTTAGTTCTTGGGATAGACTGTCGCGATCAGATTGTCCACCACCTGTGGATCTGCCAGGGTTGAGGTATCCCCCAAGGTATCCAGTTCATTGGCGGCAATCTTTCTTAAAATACGGCGCATGATTTTACCGGAACGGGTTTTCGGTAAAGCGGGTGCCCAATGCAAGGCATCGGGTGTAGCGACGGGTCCTAATACTTTACGCACCCAGTCGATCAGTTCTTTACGCAGCTCTTCGGATTCCTCAAAATCGGCCTGCAAGGTGACAAATGCACAGATACCCTGACCTTTAATGTCATGTGGCATACCGACTACCGCAGCTTCAGCCACATGCTCATGTGCCACCAAGGCACTTTCCACTTCTGCCGTGCCTAAACGGTGTCCAGAGACATTCAGTACATCATCCACCCGTCCGGTAATCCAGTAATAGCCATCCTTGTCACGGCGGGCGCCATCTCCAGTGAAATAGCTTCCCGGATAAGTTGAGAAATAAGCTTCAATAAAACGTTCTGGATCACCCCAAATCGTGCGCATCTGACCCGGCCAGGAATCCTTGATGATCAGGTTACCTTCCGCTTCGCCTTCCAGTTCTTTGCCTTCAGCATCGACAATCGCGGGTTGGATGCCAAACAATGGTCGAGTAGCGGAACCCGGTTTTAAATCCGTGGCTCCCGGCAAAGGTGAAATTAAAATTCCGCCAGTTTCAGTTTGCCACCAGGTATCGACAATTGGACAACGGCTTTCACCGACCACGGTGTAATACCAGTTCCATGCTTCCGGGTTAATCGGCTCACCAACGGAACCAATTAAACGCAAGCTGCTGCGGTCACTTTCGCGGATAAAGGCATCACCTTCGCGCATCATGGCGCGAATCGCTGTCGGTGCTGTATACAGAATGGTGATATTGTGTTTGTCGACAATATGACCGGTACGCGCCCAAGTTGGATATTGTGGCACACCTTCAAACATTACAGTGGTTGTTCCAGTGGATAATGGCCCATACAGCACATAGGAATGCCCGGTAATCCAGCCCAAGTCTGCGGTACACCAGAACACATCATCCTGCTTGATATCGAACACTTCACGAAAAGTGGAGTTCACATAAGTGAGGTAGCCACCAGTGGTATGCAATACCCCTTTCGGCTTGCCGGTCGAACCCGAGGTATACAGAATGAATAAAGGATCTTCGGCATTCATCGGTTCAGGCGGGCAGATTTCATTGACCGACATGATTTCCATGTGATACCACAGGTCACGCCCTTCCTTGAGATCAATCGGATTGCCGGTACGGTACACCACAATCACATTTTGAACCGATTCGGTTCCCTGTACCTTGAGTGCCGCATCAACATTTTCTTTTAGTGGAATCGGCTTGCCACCACGCATGCCAGAATCGGCGGTAATCACGATTTTCGCCTGGCTGTCTTCAATACGACTGGCCAATGAGTCTGGTGAGAAACCACCAAATACGACACAGTGCACTGCACCAATTCGCGCACAAGCCAACATTGAAATGGCAGCTTCGGAGATCATTGGCATATACAACACCACACGGTCGCCTTTGGTCACCCCATTTTTTTTTAACACATTGGCAAAACGGCACACTTCATCATGCAATTCTTTAAACGAAATTATTTTATGTCGTGAAGGATGATCACCTTCCCAGATAATGGCCGGTTTATGCGGATGTTCTTTTAAATGACGGTCTAAACAGTTGGCACTGAGGTTCAGTTGCCCATCGGCGAACCATTCGATTTTGAAATTATCCTTATCAAAACTGGTATTTTTGACTTGGGTAAAAGGTTTAATCCAGTCCAGTTTATTGGCTTGCTCTGCCCAATACTCATCCGGCTGATCGATGGATTTCTGATAACGCTCGAAATATTCAGACTCAACGGTACGAGCGGTTTTTTTAAATTCTTCTGGTACAGGATAGATCTCTTTCATAAGTACTTCCTTGCTCTTCTTCATCTCATCACGAGATGCTATGCCACGTTATTGATTTTATTGACTGCATTTCCACAGTATGACGATTATTTTTCAACCACTCCAATCATGCTTTGGTCGTAGTTTATTTATACAATTTAAAACACAGACTGCTTATCGTATACAACAAAAAAAACAGTGTTATTCGTATCTGATCTGTTTATTTAATCTTATACTTTAACCATAAAATGTACTTTTAACTCTGCTAAATACAACATTTTTCTTATCTAAATTTTATCCGGAAAAAGCGTATGAACCCGCAAGACTCATCTCCTTTTTTTTCCCGA
The DNA here is from genome assembly GCF_013004315.1 of Acinetobacter sp. ANC 5378. NCBI lineage: Bacteria > Pseudomonadati > Pseudomonadota > Gammaproteobacteria > Moraxellales > Moraxellaceae > Acinetobacter > Acinetobacter sp. ANC 5378. The sequence goes on along the minus strand of NZ_JABERK010000040.1, from coordinate 32,557 downwards.
CCTCAACCGAGCAGCTCAGATAATCCCCTGTCGCCAGAAGGTCGTTTTGGTCGTTTGAGTTCAATTGGCTGGTATGGTTTTGTGCATTTAATTACTTTCTTTGCCACGATTGCACTGAGCTTGGTCATGGGTATTTTCAACCTGAATACCCTGTCGGTAGACAATCAGTTTGTGAACACCATAACGGGAATCGCAGGACTCGGCTTCGTGGTTATTTTAGTGCTGTACATCTATCTGGTCATGGTCATTACCATACGCCGGTTGCATGACATGAACCGAAGTGGCTGGCTGATTCTGTTGTTTTTACTGCCTGTAGTAAATATTTTGCTCGGTTTATATTTACTGTTAGGTTCAGGTACAGCAGGAATCAACAACTATGGTTTGCCCCGTGAAACACCGGTCTGGGAAAAAATACTGGCCTGGTTGATGATTATTATCACTGTGTTAAGTTTCTTGGCTTCAGGCAGCATGGTGTCTTATATGTTCGGTAAGGGTGAACTGGAAATGCCGCAAGAAGTGATTCAAAAAGGCACTCAATATTTTTAAAAGCTGCTGACAGTTTCTTCACAAAACTACAGTGAATACCCCGTATGGCTGGTTAAATTATTGCTGAGTTTCAGGCAAAATAGCCCATAATTTTTATGATTCGGAAAACCAGTGGCTGAACAAAACAATGCCTTGAGTGAAGTGACTCAGGGCACATCCGATCTGTTGCAAGAAGCAGGTGAAAAAACGGCTCAAACCGTGCTTCAACATACCGCAAAATACAATGATGCCTACTCGACCATCGATAAATTTGTCGAGGCATTTTGGGAACGTTTACCTTATATCTGTATTGCGTTGGTGGTATTTACCCTCTTCTATTTACTGTCAAAATTGTTTAAATTTTTTGTCCGTAAAGCCTTGGCCGACCGCAGCTATACCAAACAAAATTTAGTTCTGGTACTCAACCGTGTTGGTAGTTCAGCCATTATTTTCTTTGGTTTCCTGATTGCCATGGTCATTGCCATTCCAGGATTCACCCCAGGTCAGCTGATGAGTGCCTTAGGGATTGGTTCGGTCGCGATCGGTTTCGCGTTCAAGGACATCTTCCAGAACCTGCTTTCCGGTATTCTGATTTTACTGGGCGAACCGTTTAAAATTGGCGATGACATTATCGTGTCGGGTATGGAAGGTACGGTTGAAGATATCCAGATTCGCGCGACCTTCTTGCGTTCACCCGATGGCCGTCGTATCGTGATTCCAAACGCAACGGTTTATACCAGCCCAGTAACGGTAAATACCGCCTATCAACGTCGCCGCTGTGAGTTTGTGGTCGGCATTGGCTATGAAGATGATGTGCAAAAAGCCAAAAACATCATCATGGGCATTTTGGATAAAGACCAAACCATCCTCAGCCAGCCAGCATTTAGTGTAAATGTCAGTGCGCTGGCAGATTTCTCAATTAACCTGAATGTGCGCTGGTGGGTAGATACCACTGAAACCACAACTTCAGCATCCATCAGTGACGTTCAAGAACATGTGATTGAAGCCTTTGCTGAACACAATATTTCTATTCCTTACCCAGTACAGGAAGTAAAAGTCTATCGTGGAAATGATGGAGCGGAAATGGCTGAATCAGCACGCGCTAAATAAGCGACCGAGCACATAAGGAATTACAGTTTCGGTTCGAATAATACGGTTGCCTAAGCTGACTGCTTGGCAGCCGTTTTTTATCAGTAAATCCACTTCATAAGGTATAAAACCACCTTCGGGTCCAATCACAATCGTACATGGATGATCAATTGCAAACGGCATTTTCAGGTCTGCATAAGGATGTGCCACATAAGCCGGATAATCTGCTGTAATTAAACCGGGCAAGATATCTTCAACAAAGGGTTTAAAACGTTTATAGATTTCAATTTTGGGTGCAATAGTATCCCCAGCTTGTTCTAAGCCAAGAGTTACATGTTGATCAAGCTGTTGTAAAAATGGGGTTTGCCAATAGCTTTTATCCACCCGATAACTGTGCAAAAGAATAATCTTTTCGACACCCAAGGTCACACTGTCCATAATTAAACGGCGTAGTACTTTCGGACGCGGCATCGCCACAATTAAAGTGACCGGTAATTTTGCCGGAACGGGTTCGATTTGAATCGGCTTGAGTTTAACCACTTGTTCAGTCACTTCGACCACTTCGGTCAGGTAACGTTGCCCTTCTCGAATACCGACTTTTAATGTATCACCTACTTGTATATTTATATGGTGTTTTAAATGTTCAAGCTGACGTTTAGAGCTAATCGACCAAAGCTCTGATTCAGTTTGGCGTGGGTCAAGAAGGACGATGTTCATAAACTATAAATCAACTATTAAAAGCAAAGTCACCTGCACAGCCACCTATCATTTCATGGCTTTATTTTACGTTGCGTAGGCATGTTCCTACTTTTGACAGAGCAAAAGTAGGCAAAACTCTTTGTTAGGCTAATGGTAAGTCCCTTTACCATAGCCTAACGGCGGCATCCATGCCGCCTCCGCGAAATAAATTTCAACGTAATGTATACAGGGCTTTTTAGAGATACTGATCAATCACCGCAATATGTTTGGCTAAAGAACCTGTATTTTTAAGCATGATCTGCTGTGCCTGTTGATTCAATTGCTTTGCAGCCACGTGATCATTTAACAGTTCAATTAAAACCTTCGCCGCCTGCTCTGCATCATCGACAACTTTTACCCCATCCACTGCGACAAATTCATTAACAATGGTCTGGAAGTTAAAGTAATTTTTACCCAAAACCGTCGGCACATTTAATGCAATCGGCTCTAAAATATTATGCCCACCACCCGGTTCATTCAACGAACCACCGACAAAGCAGGCTTGGCTTAAGGCGTACCACAACCACATTTCCCCCATACTATCGGCTAAATACACTTGGGTATGGGGTTCAATAACCTCACCTAAACTGCGACGTTGAGTCTCTAGATTCAATGCTTGTGCAATCTGAAATACTTCATCGAAGCGTTCCGGATGACGCGGTACTACAATCACCACAATTTCTGGATGTTGCGTAAGATAAGGTTTTAACGCGGTAAGGAGTTTTTGTTCTTCTGGCGCATGCGTACTGGCAATAGTAATAATTTTACGTGCTGATAAATTCCAGTCTTGCTTGAGTTGCTGAGCTTGTTGAATAAAGCTTTCAGGTGCATGAATATCAAATTTAATACTACCCAACACCTGACTTTTATTTTCAGCCATCCCTAAATTTAGAAAACGATCTAAGGTTGCTTGGTCTTGAGCCAGTAACTGGTTCAAACCATTCAGCATGCCTTGGCTAAGCCCTTGAACCTTACTGTAGCCTTTAGCTGATTTTTCCGAAAGTCGTGCATTAATCAGTAAACATGGCACTTTAAATTGCTGGGCTTGGTCAATTAAATTTGGCCAAATTTCAGTTTCTACTAAGGCCAATAATTTCGGCTGATACTTTTGATAAAATGCCTGAACTAATTTTTTCTGATCGGCAGGCAAATACACTGCCTGGAATAAATGCTCATAGGGTGCTTTTAAAAATAGTGATTTGGCACGCGCCTGTCCAGTCTTGGTGGTATTGGTCACTAAAACAGCATGACCCGATTTTAAATAGTGTTCAATTAAGGGTTGTGCCGCATTGGTTTCTCCCACCGATACCACATGAAACCAAATGGCATGCAGATTTTTTGGCGCTTGAAATGGGCCAAAACGCTCAAGATACTCTTGTTGCAATTGCTCCGTATTCAACGCACGTTTTTTGATCCGCCATTGATACAATGGTTTAATGACTGATAATGCTGCGTTGTACCAAAAAGGAGTAGCCAAACAAGTTGCCTCAAATGATGTTCAATCGGCAAAATATAACAGAGCAGCCTCCACATGTTAATGAATTCTGCTCTGCCCAATGATTTATTCTGCTTTATTGATATATCAACTTAGCTTTCGGCTAGCTGTTTATTTAAGAAAGGATAATCGATATAACCTTCTGCCACATCGGTTCCAATCATGTTTTCAAACTTCAATTCATTCAGTGGTTCATCTTCCACCAAGCGCTCAAAAAGGTCAGGATTGGCAATATAGGCTTTACCAAAAGACACCGCTTCTGCTTTGCCCGATGCCAATAATTCAAGCGCATCTTCACGGCTTAAACGCATATTGGCAATATATGGCACACCATTTGAACGTGCTTTCATATCTAGGCTGATGCTGTCATCCGCTAAGTATTCACGGGTAAAGAAGAAAGCAATTTTACGCTGACCCAATTGTTCTAGCACATAACCAAAGGTTTCTTGTGGATTGGCATCGCCCATATCATGCTCATCGCCACGTGGCGCCAAATGTACACCGACACGACCCGCACCCCAGACTTCAATCAGGGCATCCACCACTTCAAGCAAGAAACGGGCACGGTTTTCAACCGAACCACCATAAAGATCGGTACGTTTATTGGTTGAAGTTTGTAAGAATTGGTCAATCAGATAACCATTTGCCGCATGCAATTCCACCCCGTCAAAACCTGCTTCTTTGGCACGAATGGCAGACTGTTTATATTGCTCGGTAATGGCTTGAATTTCTGAAATTTCCAGTGAACGTGGCACTACATATTCACGTTTTGGACGCAGTAAGCTGACATAACCCGCCTGTTGGACATCACTGGCAGAAACCGGTGTTTCACCGTTTAATAAATCAGGATGTGAAACACGACCGACATGCCACAATTGCGCCACGATCAAACCGTCTTTGGCATGCACAGCATCAGTGACCAGTTTCCAGCCTTCAACTTGCGCATCAGTAAATAGACCCGGCGTTTTTTCATAACCGTTGGCTTCTTCTGAAATCACTGTTGCTTCAGAGATGATCAAACCTGCACTTGCACGTTGCGCATAGTATTCGGCCATCATCGGTGTAGGTACACGATCAACGGTGGCACGGCTACGTGTTAATGGTGCCATCACCACGCGGTTTTTAAGTTTAAGTTCACCAAATTGAATCGGTGTTGAAAAATCTGTCATCCAGCAATCCTCTTACAGCTTGCCCTGACTGATTAAAGTCTAAAGCGTATGCTGTAAATGTTGTAAAAACTCTTCGATCAGTGCTTCATTACGCGAGAAATAAGACCATTGCCCATATTTAGTAACATGAATCAGTCCTGCCTGTTGCAGCACCGATAAATGATTGGACATGGTCGATTGAGAGATATCGGCAATTTTTTCCATCTGACCTGCGCACACGCCACGACTAAAATCAGTTCCACATTCTTCAGCGGAAATATAGCGTTCAGGTTCTTTTAAACATTGCAGAATCTGACGTCTAATCGGGTTGGCTAAGGCTTTATAAATTGCTTCTGTGTCCATCTCATTTCACTCATGTTCATGATCAGCACCTTACCTAGAATCATTATATCGAATTTATACGATATTAATATCGAAATTTATCGATATTATATATTCATTTTGTAAATTGCTGCAATCTTGTACAAATTCACTCTATTCTAACATTGTCTGATCAATGGATTGGATGAACTCGATTCACCCAATTTTAAAGCTAAAAAAACAGAGGACTCGCCTCTGTTTTTAAAGAGATAAATTTATAAACCCTGTTTTAAACTGGCTTCAATAAATTTATCCAGATCACCATCGAGGACTGCACCGGTATTCGAGCTTTCCACACTGGTACGCAAGTCTTTAATACGTGAGTCATCCAGTACGTATGAACGAATCTGGCTGCCCCAACCGATATCAGACTTGGTATCTTCCAGTGCCTGCGCAGCATCAGTACGTTTTTTCATCTCTAATTCATAGAGTTTTGCACGCAACTGTTTCCAGGCATGGTCACGGTTGGCATGTTGTGAACGCTGGTTCTGACACGCCACCACAATCCCTGTTGGTGCATGGGTTAAACGCACCGCAGAATCGGTTTTGTTAATATGCTGACCACCGGCACCCGATGCACGATAAGTATCGGTACGGACATCTGCAGGATTGATATCAATTTCGATGTTGTCATCAATTTCAGGTGAAACAAACACAGCCGAGAATGAAGTATGACGACGGTTACCCGAGTCAAATGGCGATTTACGCACTAAACGGTGGACACCGGATTCGGTACGTAACCAGCCATAGGCATACTCACCTTCAACGCGGATGGTTGCAGATTTAATACCCGCAACATCACCGTCAGATTCTTCCATCAATTCTGCTTTAAAGCCGTGACGTTCAATCCAGCGCATATACATACGAAGCAACATGGATGCCCAGTCTTGTGCTTCCGTACCACCCGAACCGGCCTGAATTTCCACATAACATGGATTCGGATCCATTGGATTACTGAACATACGACGGAATTCAAGTTTTGCCAGTTCCGATTCAGACGCATCCAATTCTGCTTGTACATCTTCAAGCAAGCTTTCATCGTCTGCTTCAACCGCTAAATCAAGCAGTGCTTGCGCGTCTTCAAGCTGTGTTGATAAACCTTCAAGCACATTTAATACGTTTTCAAGCTCGCCTTTTTCTTTGGCCATCGCTTGCGCACGACTTTGATCATTCCAGATTGCTGGATCTTCTAATTCGCGGAGAACCTCTTCTAAACGCTCTTTTTTCAGATCGTAGTCAAAGATACCCCCGTAGTGTTTGACCACGGTCGTTTAAGTCTTTTAATTGGTTTAGATAAGGATTAATTTCCACGTGAATTACTCTCAATCAGAATATTAGGCTTAAATAGCTGTCAATTATAACACAGAGCATAGATGCAATTTTAGAGGGCAGAGATGTAATAACAGTTGACCAAAATGTCTTTTTTATAAACAATGTGTATGTTTTTTATACATTATTACAATTTTATTACAACAATAACCTTTGGGGATTTTATGAAACGCACTCTATTCGCACTTGGTCTTGCTGCAATTGCTTCTTCAAGTTTTGCTTATAATGCTCAATTAGATGGTGGCTTCACTTACACGGATCATGATGATAATTTTACCGATACGGACCATCAGTTTGAGCTAAAAGGCACTTTTTATTTCAATCCGATTTCTACTAAAAATGCACCTCTTAATGAAGCCGCATTTTTAGGCCATAACAGCAATGCCTATCTTGGCTATACCTATAACTATTTAGAAAGCAAAACTATTTTAGCTACAAAATCTGAAGCTGATTTACATACAATTTATGGTGGGATTGAATATTTTGTTGAACAATTTTATTTAAATGGTGAATTCGGTTTTGGTCAGAGTGAAATCAAAGTGACCTCTCCTTTAGGGAATGTCACTAACGATTCTGATGTTACAACTTATCGTGCATTAGTCGGTTATATGCCTGTATCGAATCTATTATTGGCGGCAGGTATTGATGGCTATCAAGGCGATGGTGAGTTGGAAGACAACCGCTTCGCAGTACGTGCAAAATATGTAGCACCCATGGATCAAGGTCAATTTTTAAATCTGGAAGCTGACGGTGCATTTGGGGATGAAGATGAAGTGACCCTTGCTGCAGACTACTATTTCGATCAGGCTTTCAGCTTAGGAGCAGCTTATAATATTCAAGATGATGGCGAAGACGATGTTGATTTTTTCTCCATTCGTTCTAAATATTTCATTAATTCTAACTTTGCAGTGGGTGGCGAAGTTGGTTTTGGGGATGATATTCAAACATTCAGTCTCAATGCAACTTATCGTTTTTAATTGAAAAACAAGTATTCATTTGAGTACTTAAAAACACGCTCAATTGAGGGTGTTTTTTTATGGTTAACTCATTATTATGTTACGAAATACTTAAAATTTTATTAAAAATTCACATAAATCCATTAACTCTCCACAATTTTAATAAAACAAAACATTTTAATATTTTTGTATTTTTCAAATATTTATTGAATATTAATTACACAAAATTACGTTAGAAACATTTCTGTAACTTTCCATGGATTGACCTGGTTTTGTTTTGCTCTAGACTGAAAGTTGTAACAAAAAATGTATTAATTTTAACCAAAATTTGAGGGGTAGTATCCATGAAAAAATTAGCCATTGCTTCAGCACTTCTTTCTGCTCTAGCTATTACGGGTACAGCAGCACATGCTTATCAGGCAGAAGTCGGTGCATCTGCAGGACTGATTGATCCTGATAATGGTAGCTCAAGCGGCTCTTTCGGTGTTGATGGCACCTACTACTTTAATCCGGTTCAAACCCGTAATGCTCCATTAGCCGAAGCAGCTTTCCTTGATCGTGCCAGTAACGTCAGCGCACAATATCAATATGATGAAGTAGGTGATACTGAAGCACATACTTATGGTGTAGGTGCTGAATACTTTGTACCTAATTCAGATTTTTACTTAAGTGGTAACGTGAATGGTCATGATCTTAAAGATAACGATGATCTAGACAATGATTTAACCACTTATGCTGCAGAAGTGGGTTATTTACCAGCACCAGGCCTGTTAATCGCCGCTGGTGTAAAAGGTTGGGATAATGACGTTGATGACGGCGTAGATCCAACATTACGTGCTAAATATGTCACCACACTCAGCAACGGTAAAGACATTAACTTGGAAGCCGGTGCAGCTTTTGGTGATCTAGATGAGTACAATCTTGCAGCAGATTACTTTATTGATAAAACTATGAGCGTGGGCGTCGATTATCAGAGTAATGATCTTCGAGATCAAAATGAATTCGGTGTAAGCGCACGTAAATTCTTTACCCCTCAAGTCAGCCTTGAAGGCCGTGTAGGTTTTGGTGAATACGGTAATAACGACTACAATAAATTTGGTGTAGCCGCAAAATACCGCTTCTAATCTTAACTCAAAATTAGTCAGCTATAAAAAACCCATCTTCGGATGGGTTTTTTGCACTTGTAATAGGCATTTAGGTATTTTTTGCACATTGACGGTGCGATTAATAGCTGTACAATCTGTTACAACTATTCATCAAACAGTCATATTTTTATAACAAAGAGAGAAATCTAAATGCTTAAAAAACTTGCTCTTGCTACAGCACTTTTGGCTGGCCTAGGAACTGCACATGCTTACCAAGCTGAAATTGGGGGTACTGTTGCTTACCATGACGTTGATATTCAAGGTGCTGATAATGGTCACACACTTGCGGTTGATGGCACTTACTACTTTAATCCGGTTCAAATCAAAGACTCACCATTAAATGAAGCAGCATTTCTAAATCGCTCTAGTAACATTAATGCAGCTGTTTCTTATACTGATTTTGATTTTTACGAACAAACGGCTTTTGGTGTAGGTATTGAATATTTCGTTCCAAATACAGACTTTTATGTAAGTGGAAATATTGGTCAAATCACTGAAGAATTCAATGGTTTTGAGGATTTTGACACAACTCGCTATACAGCAGAATTAGGTTATCTTCCAATTTCTGGTTTGCTTATCGCTGTTGGATTGGATGGGTATGACAACGATGTAGAGGATGATGTTGATCCAACTTTACGTGCTAAATACGTAACTAAAGTAGGTCAATACGACATGAACTTTGAAGGTGGTGCTACTTTCGGTGACGACAATTTTTATAATTTAGGTACAGACCTTTATCTAGATAAAACATTAAGTGTCGGCCTTGGCTTCAGTGGCAGTGATGCTGATGGCGTTGATGATGATGTATTCACAATCCGTGCGAAGAAATTCTTGACTCAACAAGTCAGTCTTGAAGGTAACATAGCATTTGCTGATGATATCAATACTTATGGCATTCGTGCAGCTTACCGCTTCTAATCTCTCAGATTAAAAATCAAAAAACCGCTCATCTGAGCGGTTTTTTTATTGTTCTAAATGCATAACACGCATTTGTAAACTGACGTTGCCATTAAATTCATTCTTATCGAGCTCATACACCAGTCGAACACTATCTTGCATGGCATCAAATTCGAATTTTTCAGTGGCATTAAAGGCAATCGCTTCCACAATTTGTCCATTTTCCAAAGCCAAACGCAGTTTTAAATGGGTTTCTTTTAACCAGCGATAATCTAAAACCTTGAATACACCTTCAAAAATCGGCGATGGAAATTTTTGTCCCCATGGGGTTAAATTTTGCAGCAAATCAACAGTATCAATTTGAAAAGTTGTTGTCGGCAATTCACCATCAGTCCATAAGGTGGCATGAAACAGCGATTCATCCATAGTCGAGATCAGTTGCTCAAAGGCCAGTTTGAATTCTTCAAAATGCTGTTTCTGAATCGTTAAACCGGCTGCCGCGGCATGTCCGCCAAAGTGACTGACCAAATGTGGATGTTGTTCCGCAATCAGTTCAATCGCATCTCGAATATGCACGCCCTCTATTGAACGTGCAGAACCTTTGATATGAATGCCATCATCATCTGCCGCAAAAACGATGCTCGGACGATGAAACTGTTCTTTCAGACGACCCGCAACAATACCAATCACACCCTGATGCCAATGCGGTTCAAATAAAATTAAAGCTGCAGGTAAATCTACCTGATCCAATTGCAAGATTGCTAATTCAGATAAAGCCTCTTGCTTCATCTGCGCTTCAACCTGGCGACGTTCAAGATTGAGTTGATTCAGCTGCTGTGCCAATGGATAGGCCGTTTGCATATGGCTTGCCATGAGACATTCAATACCAATATCCATGGTTTCCATACGTCCAGCCGCATTAATTCGTGGACCAAGCACAAAGCCTAAATCCTGGGCTTTAAGTTGAGACGGTTCTCGTCCTGCAATATCAAGTAAGGCCCTAATCCCGGCACGACATTGATTTTGCTGAATCCATTTAACCCCGGCATCCACCAAGATCCGGTTGTTATAATCCAGACTTGCAACGTCTGCATAAGTACCCAGTGCAACCAAGTCTAAATACTGCGCCACCTTGGAAGTCGATTTTCCTGATTTACTGCGATGACTCGACAGGTTGGCAAGCAGATAAAATGCAACCCCCACGCCCGCCAAGGCTTTACTTGGAAAGTCGCAGCCCAATTGATTTGGATTGACCACAGCTTCGGCTTTAGGCGTTTCCTTAGTGGTCAGATGGTGATCGGTAATAATCACCTGCATGCCATGCGCTTGGGCTTGTTCAACACCAGCATGACTGGAAATACCATTATCAACCGTAATCAACAGATCCGGCTGATACTTGGTAAAAGCCAGGTCGGCAATTTTAGGTGTTAAACCATAACCATATTTAAAACGGTCAGGAACCAAATATTCAACATTGGCGCCCATATCGCGTAAAGCTAGAACCATCAATGCGGTGCTGGTTGCACCATCCGCATCATAATCGCCAACAATGACTATTTTCTTATTTTCATCAATGGCTTGATCCATAATTTGAATGGCTTGCTCTAAACCTTTCATATTTGGAGCGAGTAAATGTTTCAGTTTAAGTTCGAGTTCTTGTTCAGATTGCACACCACGGCGCGCTAAAATTTGCGCAATAAAGGGCGACACGCCCTGAATATTTTCAGGGCGTGTAATAAAAGGTCGTTGCTGAATCAGTGTTTTTGGCATTTAAGGCATGAGCCGTTGTAATTTCCATGTACCATCGATTCTTTCATAACTTAAGCGGTCATGTAAACGGTTTGGACGACCTTGCCAAAATTCGTAATAGTCCGGTACCAAACGGTAGCCACCCCAGAATTCGGGTTTAGCCAATTCTGTTTTGTCGCTTACCCGATCTTGCAAGGTTTGGAAACGCGTTTGCAATTCTTCACGGCTGGCAATGACACCACTTTGTGGGGTACTAATATGCGCTGCAATCTGGCTATCACGTGGACGTTTATGATAATAGTCTGTCGACTCTGCTAAAGAGATCTTTTCAACTTTACCACTTACGCGAATTTGACGTTCCAGTTCCGGCCAATAAAACAGTAATTCCGCATACGGATTCGCAATTAAATCCAAGCCTTTTTGACTGTCATAATTAGTATAAAAGTCATAACCCGCTTCAGTTGCACCACGCAATAATACGGTACGTACATGGGGACGACCTTGCGCACTTGCCGTTGCCAGAGACATGGCATAGGGTTCATGCAATTGAGCTTCTAAAGAGGCATTAAACCACGTTAGGAACTGCACATGTGGATTTTCATCCACGTGAGCTTCGTGTAATTCACCTTTTTGGTAACTTAAGCGAAGTTCGCTCAAATCTTTAATCACATCATTCATATTGTTACCTTAAATCGCATTGGAACGTACAGTGTTTGCAAGATGATTGGCTAAATCGGTTACTTCCTGAAGATCATCACCTTCCACCATCACACGAATGACAGGTTCAGTTCCTGATTTACGAATCAGTAAACGACCACGACCTTTGAGTTGTTGTTCAGCTTTTTCAAATTCAGTCACCAGTGCAGGTACAGCATAGGGATCAAACATTGCTTCTAAACGAACATTCACTAGTACATTGGGCAATAAATGGAAGTCTGTAACCAATTCATGCAAAGCTTTTTTCTGTTCAACCATGACAGTCAAAACTTGCAAGGCTGCAATAATCGCATCACCTGTGGTGCTCTTGTCTAAGGTCAGAATATGCCCTGATGGTTCACCGCCAATCACCCAACCATTTTCATCCAGTGCTTGCAACACATAACGGTCACCTACACTGGCACGTACAAATGGAACTTGCGCTTTTTCTAAAGCCAATTCAAGCGCCATATTGCTCATCACGGTACCGACAATTCCTGCAGGCTTATGGTTGGCTTGTGTGGCAAGAATATAGAGGATGTTATCACCATCAACCAACTGACCATTTTTATCGACCAAAACCACCCGGTCTGCATCACCATCAAAGGCAATACCTAAATCTGCCTGATGTTCAATTACTGCCTTTTGCAGGTTTTCCGGATGGGTTGAACCACAATTTTCATTGATGTTTAAACCATTCGGTTCATTGTGAAGAGCAACAACTGTTGCACCCAATTCCTTAAATACCGAAGGACCTACGTTATAAGCTGCACCATTGGCACAGTCCACCACAATTTTTAAATTGCTTAAGTCAAAATGGTAAGGGAATGTTGATTTACAAAACTCAATGTAACGACCGTTGGCATCTTTGACACGAACGCTTTTACCCAGGTTTGCGGTATCTTCAATTTTCAATTCTTTTTCAAGTTCTTGATTAATTGCATCTTGAATTTCATCTGGAAGTTTTTTACCTTCACTTGAGAAGAACTTAATCCCATTATCAAAATAAGGGTTATGCGAAGCTGAAATCACAATACCTAAACTGGCATGCATTGCACGAGTTAAATGTGCAATCGCAGGGGTTGGTAATGGACCCAATAAATGGACATAAACACCGGCAGCATTTAAACCTGCTTGTAGAGCTGATTCTAAAATATAGCCAGATAAACGGGTATCTTTACCCATAACAACGATGGGTTTTTTCTTATTGCTCATTTGTTTTAAAACTTTACCTGCTGCAAAACCCAACTTGAGCGCAAATTCAGGTGTAATTGGAAGTTCCCCAAACTTTCCACGAATACCATCTGTTCCAAAATAACTCATTTTTTACTCACTTTTTATACATTTATGGGGGACATTGAGCATCCCATTTTGCTGTAAATACTTTACACCAAAATCAAAAAAGCCGTCATATAAATGACGGCTTTTCATGGCTTGGATTACTAAAAATCAACCAACACGGTAGTTTGGCGCTTCTTTAGTAATAGTCACATCATGCACATGCGATTCAGACATACCGGCTGAAGTGATTTTTACGAACTTCGCATTTTGACGAAGATCTTCAATCACTGCAGAACCCGTGTAGCCCATAGATGAACGCAAACCGCCCATCATTTGGTGCACGATGTTGCCCATTGGGCCTTTGTAAGGTACGCGACCTTCAATGCCTTCTGGTACTAATTTTTCAGCACCCGCTTTAGAGTCCTGGAAATAACGGTCTGCAGAACCCGTTGCACCCGCCATTGCACCCAACGAACCCATACCGCGGTAAGCTTTGTAATAACGACCCTGGAAGAATTCAACTTCACCCGGTGCTTCTTCAGTACCTGCAAGCAGTGAACCAACCATGATCGTGCTTGCACCTGCACCAATGGCTTTTGCCATATCGCCAGAGAAGCGGATACCGCCGTCAGCAATCAAAGGAATCTGTTCTTTCAATGCATTGGCAACAGAATCAATTGCAGAGATTTGCGGCATACCAATACCCGCAACAATACGCGTAGTACAGATTGAACCAGGGCCAATACCGACTTTAACCGCATCCGCACCTGCATCAAGTAAAGCCAATGCAGCATCGCCAGTTGCGATGTTACCGCCAATCACTTGAACTTGCGGATAGTTGGCTTTAACCCAACGAACACGTTCAATTACACCCGCAGAGTGACCGTGTGCAGTATCCACCACAATCGCATCCACACCTGCTTCAACCAGTGCTTCAACACGTGCAGGTGTTTCTATACCTGTACCCACTGCAGCACCAACACGTAAACGACCCAGGTCATCTTTACAGCTATTTGGATAAAGTTCGGCTTTACGGAAATCAGTGACCGTAATTAAACCTTTTAATTCGTTGTTATCACCAACAACCAATACTTTTTCAATACGATTTTTTTGTAATAAGGCTTGGATATTTTCTTTAGATTCGTTTTCACGAACAGTCACCAAGCGGTCTTGACCAGTCATGATGTTACTAACTGGTTGTTCGAGATTAGTTACGAAACGTGTATCACGACCCGTGACAATACCGACCACTTTGCCATCTTTAACAACAGGTACACCGCTGATATTGTTGGCTTGAGTAATCGCAATCAATTCACGAACCGTTGTTTCTGGAGTCACAGTGATAGGATCTTTCACCATCCCTGCTTCAAATTTTTTCACACGACGTACTTCAGCTGCTTGAGCAGAAATATCCATGTTTTTATGCAGGATGCCGATACCACCGTTTTGCGCCATCGCAATTGCCATACGTGATTCTGTCACAGTATCCATTGCGGCTGAAACAAGGGGAATATTCAAATTAATGCCACGAGTAAGGCGTGTCTTTAAGGAGACATCTTTTGGGAGAACAGTTGAGTAGGCAGGGAGTAATAAGACATCATCGAAGGTTAGCGCTTCTTGAACGATGGTCAACATAACAGTCTCACTGGTAATTTCCGTGCGCCATTATAAACAAAAAAAACAGTTTTATTCATGTTAATTTCAAACAGCAATGCAAAATAAATTTGCATTGCTGAAGATTTACGATGTTTTTTCGTTCAAAAACAGCAACTCTGCTGCATTATGATGTTTAAGGTTTAATTTTATCTACTGTTAAACGACCTGATCAAAATCATCATCATTGATCGGTTCTGCTGTTTCGATGGGTATAAATGGAATCATATTGTAGGCACGGCGGGCTTTATTACATTGCTCATCGGCGATTTGCACTTCTTTGCAACTGGAACTGCGCACGGTATAAATTGCACAATTGACCTGTTCACCAATTTTCCCCTCGAGCGCTACACAATAAGGCTGTGCCTGATTGGTGCCTTGCATACAGGAATAGACCGCAGTGAGCGGTTCAGTATACTGCTCGGGCATGGGAATGCCTTCCGCCCAATAGAATGAAACCCGGAAATGAGCACAACATGCTCCACAACTCAAACACGCATCCTGCGTAGCGACTTGAGACAACATTTCTTAAATTCTCGTCATCAAAGGTTTAATTTTTAGCGAGAAATTTTAAAAAATGTTGCTTTTATACGCAAGAAAAATCAGTGAACAGCAGGGATATTATTCTGGACAGGTAAATACCGTTTCATCCATCAAGTCTGTACCGCACTGTAAAGTTTCAATCCAATCCAGGAACTGGTTAATCTGCTCTTTACCCATGAATGGCGTACCGTGCTGTGGCACGATCATTTCAATATCCATGGTGCGAACCATATTCACCCAAAGACGAATCACTTTATTTGAACACATATAGCGTTGATGAAAGCTTTTCATCTTGGGAATATGTGCTGCAAAATTTTCCAGTGGCTTAGAAGCATCATCAACCATCGATGCGCCCATATCACCTGAAAACAGGATTTTTGCAATCGGATCATAAAATTGGAAGTTGCCAACCGAATGCAAAAAATGCGCAGGAACAACAATAATACGTGACTCGCCCAAAGGAATGACTCCACCGTGATCCGGCAATTCAATCAAGCGTTCCAGCCATCCACCTTTCATTCGATCACTCATAAATGCCGAGTTCAAATGCGGTAAGAAACGTGCCCAGAGTTTAGACGCCACCACTTTGGCTTCGGTATACACCAACCAGCGTGGCATTGAGGTAATAATATCGGGGTCTTGGTGGGAAGCCATCACATAATCAAGATTGGTCAGGCGGGTATATTTATTCAGTTCCATGGTCAGTGGGACATAAGTTAAATCACCACCTGGATCCAGCACTGCGGCACGCTCATTATCTAAAATCAGAAATTGGTTGGCTTGTACCCCTTCACCTTTGACCAGACTGGTAAAGCTAATACATTTATGTGTGCCATTATCAAATAACACTTGTGATGTAGTGCGATCAAATGCCATAACCCATTCCCCAAAATATCGTTGTAAAAGTGCATTTTTATGCCATACAACATATAGGGAATTATGGCGGTTTACAACAAACTTACATTGAAATATTGTCAGATTTATCAGTAAATTGTGATACGTTTTGCAATAAAAAATCCCGACTAAAATGCCAGGATTTTTTTCACTACGATTCAACTTTAGAAGAAATAATGTTGCACCAAGGTGGCAACACCAATAATCAAGAAAATGCTCGCGCCAATCTTATGAATCAGTGGAATTGGCAATTTATCAGCCAGCTTATTTCCGACAAAGACTGCCGGTGCATTGGCAATCATCATCCCAATTGTCGTTCCTAGCATCACCCAGAACACACTGTCAAAACGCGCAGCCAGAGCAACAGTTGCCACTTGTGTCTTGTCGCCTATTTCAGCGAGGAAGAACAGCACAAAGGTTGCACCAAACACGCCATATTTTTGCCATTTATTAATATTGTCGGTTTCATCTTCCAGTTCGTCTGGAACAAGCATCCATAGTGCCATCGCGATAAAGCCAACTGATACAATCCACAGCAACACATCTGGATTAAGAACCGTAGTAATCCACTGACCAAGCACAGCCGATATCCCATGGTTCAACAAGGTCGCCAGTAAAATAGCAAGTAGGATCGGAACGGGTTTACGAAAGCGTGCCGCAAGTAAAAGTGCTAATAATTGAGTTTTATCGCCCATTTCAGCGAGGGCAACAATAGCGGTAGAGATAAGCAGTTCATGCATGTGATCTTTCTCTGGCTAGCAAAATTTGCCGATGACTTATCGCTCCTGCTAGCCAAAATCTGCGGAGTGATAAATCAAAGGTCTTGCCAACAAAAGAAGCTTAAAAAAGCTGATTTGGTTCTTTGCTATGATGACCATGTTCTGTTGAACAATTATGTTGACCATCACCTTTTTACATTGCGTAAAAAGCGGCTACTCCCCAATGAAGTGGGGTAATTTTAATCGCAAAGCAATTTTTTATCAAATCAATTTACTGGCTGGCTTTTAGGATATAGATTAAAAATAAATAAAATCAAACGATGAGGATTAGATGAGCCGTATGTTCCCGACATCTTCCTTATCTGTGCGAATAAAAAAAACCTGCCGAAGCAGGTTTTTTTTATTCGCAATTGATGACCCGATTAGAGCAACAAAGTACGAATATCAGCTAAAAGTTTGGTCAATTTATGGGTGAAACGGGCAGCATCAGCACCATTAATCACACGATGGTCATAAGACAATGACAATGGCAACATCAGACGTGGATCAAAACCTTCACCATTCCATACCGGTTGCATGGTTGCAGGTGAAATACCCAAAATCGCCACTTGAGGCCAATTTACCAATGGGGTAAATGCGGTACCGCCAATTGAACCCAAGCTGGTAATGGTAAAATTCGCACCCTGTAAATCTTTCGGTGATAATTTTTTCTCACGCGCCTTTTTACTTAACTCACCCAATTCAATCGCAATTTGCTTGATTGATTTTTGGTCTGGGTTACGCAGTACGGGTACAGTCAAACCATCAGGCGTTGCCACTGCAATCCCCATATGGATTTCATTGCGCAGCAATACTGATTTCTGATCATCAGCCAAATGACCTGCAAAATAGGGCTCTTCTTTTAAAAGATGTGCCAAGGCTTTGGCAATGAAAGCCAAAATGGTCAGGCTAATGCCCTCTTTCTTAAAGTTGCCTTTCAACTCGCCACGCCAAGCTTCAAGCTCAGTAATATCGGCTGCATCAAACTGCGTGACTTGAGGAATGAAGTTATTCAGTGACAATTGCGGAACAGAAACCTGTTGCAAGCGTGTCATGGCCTTTTCTTCAGTACCGCCAAAAGCACTAAAATCAGGAAGTTTAGGCAAGCCAGAAACGTGTGCTACAGCCTGTGCTACAGGTGCTGCTTGAGGGGTTGTTAAACGTGTTTTCACATAAGCAAACACATCTTCTTTCATCAAGCGATCATGTGCACCAGACGCTTTCACTTGTGACAACACCACACCCAATTCACGTGCCAGTTTACGTACCGCAGGACCGGCGTAGACTTTGGCATTTGCCGCACTTTGCTCTTTGGTCAGCTTATCAGAACCTGATGCAACGACTGGAGCTTGTGCTTGTACCACTGGCGCTGATTTAGCAGGAGCAGCTTCTGGTTTAGCTTCTGCTTTTGCAACAGGTACGGCCTGAGCGGCAGCCTTCACTTTGCCTTCAATGGTTACCAAAGCCACACCTTGGCTAACGCTTTGGCCTAATTCAACGTGAATGGCTTTAATCACACCGGCAATTGAGCTTGGCACTTCTACAGTGGCTTTATCAGATTCAACCACAATGATGCTTTGATCTGCTTCCACCGTGTCACCAACTTTCACTAAAATTTCAGCAACGGTGGCTTTGTCCACACCCAGATCAGGCACGGTAATTTCAATTGCACCGCTTTGAGCTGGAACAGCTTCTGCCACAGGCTCAGATTTCGCTACGGCAGCGTGTACAGTTTCTGCTTTTGGAGCTTCAACAGCAGTTTTAGCCTGAGTTGTACCCGCAACTTTCACTTTAATCAGCACCACACCTTCTTTTACAGTGTCGCCTTCATGAACCTCAATGCTTTCCACAATACCTGAAACTGAACTTGGCACTTCAACCGTAGCTTTGTCTGATTCAACCACGACAATGCTTTGATCAACGTCCAGAACATCGCCTACTTGTACCAAAATTTCGCCTACCAGCGCTTTTTCTACGCCAATGTCAGGGACTTGTACTTCGACAATGCTGCTCGATGTAGATGCCTGAGAAGCACTCGGCTGATGCGATGCCAGTTCCTGCATAATTTCTTGATCAGGCAGTGAGGTCGGGGTATTTTCCGAGGTTTTTTGTGAAGCATCCGCCTGTTGAATTTCAGTTGCTGCATTGGATGCATCTTCTGATTCAAGCTCGATTAATGCCACGCCTTCAGTGACCTCATCGCCCTGATTAACCAGAATGCTTTTCACCACACCTGCCGAAGTGCTAGGCACTTCAACAGAGGCTTTATCCGATTCCAGCAAGACCAGACTGTCATCAACAGCAACGGTATCGCCCACTTTGACTAAAATTTCCACAACGGTGGCTTTATCTACCCCAATATCAGGTGTTTTGATTTGCATGCTTAGTTCTCCTCACCTGATTGTTCTTTATAGTCTGCAACTGCCTGAACTTCAGGATGTGCTTGAGGGGCCCAAGCGACAGGACGATCAGTATCTAGCTCAAAGCTTGAAATCGCATCTTTGACTAAACGTGCATCAACTTCGCCTTCATCGGCTAATTTTTTCAATGTCGCAACCACAATGTGCGCGGCATCCACACCGAAGTAACTACGCAAATTGCCACGCGTATCGGAACGACCATAACCATCGGTACCCAAGGCTACAAATGGACGGTTGTCTGGAAGATAGGCACGAATCTGTTCGCTGTATGCGCGCATATGATCGGTTGCAGAAACCACGATACCGTCAGTTTCACGCAACTGTTGAGATACCCAAGATTCTTTGGTGTCTTCTGCAAGTGGATGCAGGCGATTGTATTCTTCACATGCCATACCATCACGTGCCAACTCGTTAAAGCTGGTGACACTCCACACATTCGAGTGAATCTGGTATTCATCACGCAAGATTTTCGCCGCTTTAATCACTTCACGAAGAATCACACCTGAACCCATCAGCTGGACAGTGGCTTTGTCATCTTGCTCAAGCAGATACATACCACGCTTGATGCCTTCTTCCACACCTTGCGGCATTTCAGGATGCTCATAGTTTTCGTTCATTACAGTCAGGTAATAGAACACACGTTCCTGATTGACATACATGCGTTGTAAGCCATCGTGTACGATGACCGCAAGTTCATAACCGAAACATGGATCATAAGACACACAGTTCGGAATGGTGTTGGCCAGAATGTGCGAATGACCATCCTGATGCTGCAAACCTTCACCGTTCAATGTGGTACGACCCGCGGTTGCACCAAGAAGGAAACCTTGTGCCTGTGCATCACCGGCTGCCCATGCGATGTCACCAATACGCTGGAAACCGAACATCGAGTAGTACATGTACATTGGAATCATTGGCAGGTTATTGGTTGAATAACTGGTGCCTAACGCCGCCCATGCACTCATCGCACCGGCTTCGTTAATCCCTTCTTGCAACATGTGACCATCTTTGGCTTCACGATAGTTCATCAGCTGTTCTTGGTCTTCAGGCGTGTATTTCTGACCATGTGCGGCATAAATACCCAACTGACGGAACATACCTTCCAGACCAAAAGTACGGGCTTCATCTGGTACAATCGGAACCACGCGGTCTTTAATTGCTTTTTCTTTCAGTAGTGCTGAAATTAAGCGAACCATGACCATGGTAGTTGATTGCTGTTTGCCATTTGAACCTTTTAATACCGCATCAAATACTGAAAGTTCTGGAATTGCCAAAACTTCACTGTCTTTACGACGTGCAGGCAGATAGCCACCCAATGCTTCACGACGCGCCTTCATGTATTTAATTTCAGGCGAGTTTTCACTTGGACGATAGAATGGCACTTCTTCAAGCTGCTCATCGGTAAATGGCAAGTTGAAACGGTTACGTACATACTTGAGTGATTCAAGCTGCATTTTCTTGATTTGGTGGGTTTTATTGACCGCTTCAATTTCTTCAGACAAACCATAGCCTTTTACAGTCTTGGCTAAGATAACTGTGGGCTGACCTGTCGATTTCATCGCTTCAGCATATGCAGCATAGACTTTGTATGGATCGTGACCACCGCGGTTCAGATTATCAATATCTTCATCGCTTAAGTTTTTCACCAGCTCTTCAGCTTCCGGATATTTGCCAAAGAAGTGAGCACGGGTATATGCACCACCTTTCACCTGATAACGCTGATAATCACCATCGACCGCTTCTTCCATCACGGCTTTTAAAGCACCCGATTCATCTTTGGCAAGTAATGGATCCCAATGACGACCCCACACGACTTTAATTACGCGCCAGCCGGCACCACGGAATAAAGATTCAAGTTCCTGAATGATTTTACCGTTACCACGTACCGGACCGTCCAGACGTTGTAAGTTACAGTTCACAACCCATACCAGGTTGTCTAACTTTTCACGGCCAGCAAGTGAAATCGCACCAGTACTTTCTGGTTCATCCATCTCACCATCGCCGAGGTAAGCCCAGACTTTACGGTCTTCTTCTTTAATCAGGCTGCGGTTCATCAGGTATTTTTGAATATGCGCCTGATAAATCGACATGATTGGACCCAGACCCATCGATACGGTCGGGAACTGCCAATAGTCCGGCATCAAGTACGGATGCGGGTAACTTGGCAAACCATTGCCACCCACTTCACGGCGGAAATTATTCAGTTGATCTTCAGTCAAACGACCTTCAAGGAATGAACGTGCATAAATACCAGGGGCACAGTGACCTTGATAATAGATCATGTCGCCACCAAAGTGGTCGCTATTGGCACGGAAGAAGTGGTTAAAACCAACATCATACAAGGTTGCTGAAGATGCAAAACTTGCCAAGTGACCACCCAGATCGTCACCGGTTTTATTGGCACGTAGTACCATCGCCAAAGCATTCCAGCGAATCAATGCACGGATACGGCGTTCCATGTCTTGGTCGCCCGGCATTGCCGGAGTTTCTTCAACCGAAATGGTATTGAGATAAGGAGTATTTAGACGCTGAATGGGAACATGAGTAGCAATTGCGCGTTGATAGAGTTTTTCTAATAAAAATGCCGCTCGCTCCGTTCCCATGTGTTGTAAAACCGAGTCAAAAGCATCTTGCCATTCTTGGGTTTCTTGCGCGTCAGTATCACCATAAAACGCCATATTCCACCTATTCCTTGAGCTTATTTATATTCTCTATATGTACCATACTTTAGAAGGCTTCAGTTATTGCTACAGCTGAATACGGAATAGCACTATTATTTAGATAATAAATACCTATTGACCATTCTTTACGCAATAAAACAAAAAACCGCCAATAAAGGCGGTTTTTTATACAACAAGTATTCTGTACAGTGATAATATAAGACTTAAAAGTTATAGCGGCTTTTTACTCTACTCTTTAAATGAATTACCACACTCTTTTTAACGATCGTTACAACTCTTTAAATTAAAACCGACAGAATGGGTTTTAAAAATTTGTCATACTCAATCTTATGGCAACATCGCTAAATATGCTGAAGGGTTTTTACGCTCACCGTCTTTGACTACTTCATAATGTAAATGCGGACCGGTACAACGACCAGTACAGCCTACATTGGCAATATGCTCACCGGCTTGCACCCGATCACCGACACGCGCAATCAAACGAGATGCATGTGCGTAACGCGTTAAATAACCATTACCGTGGTTGATTTCCACGTATTGACCATAACCGGTGCCCCAACCTGATTTAGTGACGACACCAGGGCCAGTGGCATAAATAGCCGTACCACTCGGTGCAGACATATCTAAACCTGAATGGTTTTCCGCACGACCACCCATGGTACGACCACCATAAGATGAGCTAACGCGCTTCATATCAGGAAGCGGATGGGCTACCAACCAAGAGTAAGCATTGTTAGAATAGCTTTTTGAGCTGCTTGAACCGTATTTTTTTGCGAGCGATTCATTGTTTAATTCAACAGTTTTTTCACGTAATTTAACACTCATTTTAGTTTCAGCAGGAACATCAATATCATTTGATTCTGCATAAGACCCTTGAGCCAAAGTACGAGTCAACTGTTCAATACGATCTGTTGATCCGTCGTTAGAATTTAGTTCTACTAAATCAGCAAAAGCTACAGATGCGGCAGACGCTGCCAATGAAAACGCTAATAAAATACGTCGCGTATGCATAAAAAAACCTCTTTTAACTGTTCTTAGTCAATGTCCTTGCGTGATCTCTTCCTTGATATCTACTGAAAGGAGCGCATAAGATTAAGACACAAATATGAAGGAACAATGTATGTCTGAACCGGTAAAGCTCTTTCAACAAACAAGAAAACACTTAAAAACAGGAAACTTTACGTTTCTCTCTACACAAGTTGCTGCATGGCAGAAACTTACAAAACTTGTTCAACCGCTATTGCCCCAACCAGAGCAATGGCAAGTTGTATGTTATGAAAATGGCATTTTGACGATTACCGGTGCAAATCAAGCCATGATTAGTCAACTGGCATATCTTCAAAAGCAATATATAGCCCAATTATTACAATTGTCTGAATTTAAAGATTTGCATAAACTGCAAGTTCGTTTAAGAATTCAAACACAAACACCCCTCAAGTCTGAATCTCTGACCAGATCCCTTAGTCCAGATACCCAAGATTTAATTCGTGGTGCTGCTGACTTTGTGAGCGACCCTAAGCTTAGCCAAGCAATGCTACGTTTGGCAAGCAATAAAAAGTAACAGACACTTTGATGTCTTTGAAATCAGTCAAAAATTCTGTGAACTGCTTAACAATCACATTTGTTATATTATAACGCACGCATTAAAAGACAATGACTTATGTCACACTTACATACGGAATTGGACATTGAGTTTCGTCATCAAATGTTACAATTTCGTAACTAGTTGGATCGTTTTTAACATTGCGTAATAATTGATTATTTAAGGCATGGCCCGATTTATAACCATCAAACTTTGCAATAATTTGATGCCCCAACAAATATAAATCACCCACTGCATCTAAAATTTTGTGCCGTACAAATTCATCCGAGAAGCGAAGCCCTTCTTCATTCACCACGCCTGTTTCATCTACTCCAATCGCATTTTCCAAGCTTGCACCTAACGCTAAATTATTGGCTTTCAGATAGTCTAAATCTTTCATAAAACCAAAAGTGCGCGCTCCACTGACTTCATAAACAAAAGTTTCAGTTGAAAAGTCGATGGTTGCGGACTGGTATTCTTTTTTAAATGCAGGGTGATCAAAATCAATGGTGAAGTTGAGCTGAAAGCCTTCGTGCGGACGGAACACAGCACGTTTATCATCAATCAAAGCTTCAACCGGTTTTAAAATTTTTATAAATTTCTTCGGCGCATTTTGTTCAGCCAGACCACCTTGCATTAGCAAGTAAATAAAGGGGCCGGCACTCCCGTCCATAATCGGCACTTCAGAAGCAGAGACTTCAATAATCAGATTATCAATTCCCAATCCGGCAATCGCACTCATGACATGTTCAATGGTACCGACTTTGGCATTTTCCTGAACCAAGTTAGAGCACATAAATGCTTCTTGAATCAACATGGCATTGGCTTGAATATCCACGGGTGGATCTAAATCGATACGTCGAAATACAATTCCCCCATCCACATGGTGTGGCACAAAGTTAATCAAGACTTTTTGCCCACTATGAAGACCGATACCGCTCGCTTTCACGACACGCTTTAGGGTTCGTTGTTTCAACATTTCTCTATCATCTGCTCATAAAACCGCTATACGTTAGCATATTTAACCATTGTTAAAAAACAAAAAGGTAGTATTGCTACTACCTTTTGTAAATACACCAACTAAAACTTTAAAAATAAAGTTTATTTACGTTGCTGATTTTTCAAGTAATCTTGAATGCTCATTGGCGATGGACGTGCTGTACCCACTGCTGGAGCAGCAGTTGTACCGGCTTCATTTTGTTGACGTTGAATTGCAGGTACATCATCATCTTCAACTACAGCATGAGCCACATGATTTGCAGGACGAGTTACAGACTGTGCAGATGGACGTTTCACCGTATCAGCTGAATCCGCTGAGTTACGAGTTAAACCTGTTGCAATCACAGTCACACTCAGTTCATCGCGTGCATCTGGATCAAATACAGTTCCGTAGAATACTTGACCTTCATCCAAATCGACAATTTGATTGACGACATCGGTAATTTCTTCAATTTCACCAAAAGTCACATCATCACCACCGGTCACGTTAATCAAAATACCTTTGGCATTCATGATAGTTACGTTATCGAGCAATGGACTACGAATCGCTTGTTCAGCAGCTTGACGTGCACGTGTTTCACCACGACCTGAACCTACACCCATCATGGCATAACCACGAGTACTCATGGCAGTTTTCAAATCGGCAAAGTCAAGGTTGATGTGACCTGGGCGAACCACAAGATCAAAGATACTACGTACTGCATTAAGCAATACGTCGTCTGCTTTTTTGTACGCGTCTTTCATTGAAATATCGCGGAATACTTTAAGCAAACGCTGGTTAGGAATAATGATTAAAGAATCAACATGTGCTTCTAAAGCCTCAATGCCTTTTTCAGCTGATTGTTGGCGACGTTTTCCTTCAAAGTTGAAAGGCGTAGTCACCACACCAACTGTCAAAATACCCATTTCTTTGGCAATTTCAGCAACAACTGGCGCAGCACCGGTACCTGTACCACCACCCATACCGGCAGTCACAAACACCATGTCTGTACCTTCAAGGTGTTGGCGAATGAGTTCACGGCTTTCTTCAGCAGCAGTTTGACCCACTTGCGGATTTGCACCCGCACCCAAACCACGCGTGCTTTGCTCGCCTAACTGGATTTTGAATTGGGCATTCATACGATCTAAAGCTTGTTTGTCCGTATTGGCACAAACAAATTTTACACCCTGGATGTCTGACTCAAGCATATGTTGCACAGCATTACCACCAGCACCACCTACACCAAACACAGTGAAACGGGCTTGACCGTTGCTATCGTTTTGATCATCTTCTAAAAATTCAAATGAGGCCATGACCTTTGGATTTCCTAATTCGTAATTGGCAGTCACTTAAGCCCGTATACTGCCTTGATCTTAATAAAAAATTATGTTTTAGGATGCTGCCCAACTACACGCTTGTCAAGTCCAAGCCGTTAGACGTACAACTTCCTAACAATATTCCCAATAAATTCAACTTAAAATATCGATTTTAACTGATTATTTAATGCCGACCATGCTCGACCTACTCGCTTAAAAACAGACAGTTTTTCAGGATCCGTAGATTCCACAATGGTATCTTGCGTGTCACTTTGACTAAACATCAATAATCCTGCTGCTGTTGCATATTGCGAACGACGCAAAGCAGCCTGATTTTGCTCTTCAGCATATACCTGTACCGGTGGATTTCCCAAATGTGCTGAAACCCCTAACATCTGACGTGCCAGATTCACCATTCCTTCGATTTGGCTTGCATCACCTGTTAGTACCACACCATGATATAAACCATGAATTGCACCGTTGCGTTGTAACTCTTGATGAACTTGAGTCAAAATTTCTTCATAACGCGCAATAATAATTTCTGCCAATTCAATGCGACTGGTGGTTTGCGGACCATCAATGCCCTGGAATTGAATCATATGATCGGGTTTCACCACTTTCAGGTCAACACAGCCATACAATAACTTAATTCGTTCCGCTTCTTCCGTCGTAGTTTGCAAGACTGCTGCAATGTCACGGGTAACATGCTCACCACCACGTTGCAAAGTATGCGTCAATGCCAGGCGACCATCTAGATAAACTGCAATATTGGTCGTACCCGCACCAATATCCACCAAGCATGCACCATACTCTTTTTCATCTTTGAGCAGACTTGCTTCAGCAGTGGCCAAACAGGACACCACCATTTTCTCGACGCCAATATTGGCACCTTTTAACGCACGATCCAGATTCTGCATGGTACTGATCGGTAGCATCATCAACTGATAATGCCCGATCATACTATGTGCAGACATGCGAATCGGATTTTGTACCCATTCTGCCGAATCATCCAATTCAAAGCCTAACGGTACTGCACTCACCAAATAATGGTCAGAGGTCAAATGACTGGCTTTAGCCAACTCTAACGCACGTACAACTTCACTTGTTGTAATTGTATGGTCGTTATTTTCAATGGGTGTACGACCTGATGCATAAAAGCTTTTTAATTCTGCACTTGGAATGGAAATCCAAGCGGAATGCACCCGGCATTCAGCCATATCTTCTGCTTCTTGTACGGCATTCTTGATTGCAGTGATGACTTTATCGAGACTTACAATTTTCCCTTTATTCATGCCTCGGTTACGAGCTGTTGCCATCCCAATCACTTGGATATTGTCTGGCGCATGTACCTTACCAATCAAAACTGAAACTTTGTGTGTCCCAATGTCAATCGCAACAACCGAGGGAACAGCTTCATTCATTATCTACTACTACCATTACATGTTTGGTTAATTTATGGCCATAAGCCTCTATTTTATATAAAGCCGCTCAATTATGGCTTTACCGTTCTTACATCTGCAATGCTTGTGTCATCAATCGTTACAACAAAGTGACCATTTACAATATTAGGGGGTGCTGAATTCTTCCATTGTATCGCCAATCCATTTCGATAACGTAAGTCAATTGACGAAATTTTAGACCAAACTGGTTTTAAATCACTTTGTGCCAGATGACTCAAGCGTTGAAGTTTACTCATGGTCTGATCTTGATCCACAATAATGCGTAAACCCGAATCAAACTGCATAAACCAGGTCATACGTTCTGTTAAATATAATTCTTTTAAACGAACATTGACCGGCAGGAATAACTGATTAATTTCATTGTAGCGACGCATCATCATTTTTGACTGAGAAGCCGGACCATGCAGCAAAGGTAATTTTTGATTATTTTGCGGAATCACTTCTGCAAAAATATCGCCACTATCACTCAACAGTCGTCCAGTTCCCCAACGTGCAATGGCATGACGCGGCATCACCCGTACCCGAATTGAATTAGGCCACGCACGTGAGACCACCACGCGATCCACCCAAGACAACTCTAGCGCCTGATCTCGAATTTGTTCTAAATCAGAGGTAAAATAATTCGCTGTTACCGCTGGCGTAACATGCTTCATGACCTGACTGTTTTCTGCGTCTGAACGTGTCCCCACAACATTGAGTTCCGCGACATGCGCATCGGTCATGACTGTATATAAACCATAGACCCCTACAGCCAATACCATGAGTGCAACCAGCAATAATAACCAGCCACCAGCATTCGCAAGCTTTTCCTTACGCGTTGGTGGCTTGTCATGTATTGATGTGATTGCTGCTCGTTTACGGCGCATTGAAGCAGGAAGTTGAGCCATAGTTTAGTGAGCCACACCTGTCAAAGTTTGTTCCAGAATGGCAACGCAAAGCTCATCAAAGCTATACCCTACTGCTTTCGCAGCTTTAGGTACCAATGAATGACTGGTCATCCCCGGAACAGTGTTCACTTCTAACAACCAGAAGTTGCCGTGTTCATCCTGCATCGCATCAATACGCCCCCAACCGCTTGCACCAACGGCTTGGAAAGCACGTAAAGACAAGGCTTGCAAACGTTTTTCATCATCTTCTGATAGACCGCAAGGAATGCCGTACTGCACATCGTTACGATTATATTTGGCTTCATAATCATAAAAAGCCACATCTTTTGGCGGCTCAAGACGAATCACAGGAAGCGCCTGACCATTCAGAATCACAATCGTGAACTCTCGGCCGCTAATCCATTTTTCAGCCATCACCACTGCATCATGTTCAGTGGCTTTTTCAATCGCTAGCGCAAAGTCTTCAATACGTTCAACTTTGCTCATCCCGATACTTGAGCCTTCATGTACCGGTTTGATAATGAATGGCAGACCAATACTGTCTACAACAGCATTCAAATCAGAATCTTTGGTCACAATACGGTAGGGTGCTGTTGGCAATTCTGAACCTTGCCACACCTGCTTGGTTTTGACTTTATCCATACCAATGGCTGAACCTTGTACACCAGTACCGGTATACGGAAGATTCAACCATTCCAATGCACCTTGAATTTGACCGTCTTCTCCACCGCGACCGTGCAACACAATAAATGCACGATCATAGTCTACCAGTTCAGTCACGCTACGTTCTTGCGGGTCAAAAGCTTCTGCATTTACACCCGAGCGCACCAATGCTTCAAGTACAGCTTTACCACTATCTAGAGAAACCTCGCGCTCAGCCGATTTACCACCAAGCAACACGGCAACTTTGCCGAATTCTGAAGCATTTGCCACGTTTATATCCTTAAACTTTATAACTGAACAATCAAATTCAAAATCACATAAAGTGATTATTTTAAATACAATTTATTTTGTGCAAGCTCAATCGAGATAGCCCCCACATTACCTGCGCCTTGCGTTAATAACAAGTCATTCGCTTGTAACACTTTTTGCACCGCATTTTGTAAATTGCCTTCCACAGGATCAACCAAAATCGGCTCAACATCGCCACGTAAACGAATGCTACGCGCCAAGCTGCGACTGTCCGCGCCGACAATCGGTTTTTCACCGGCAGGATACACTTCCAGCAATAACAATTGATCGACTTGTGACAATACATCGACGAAGTCATCGAAGCAGTCACGGGTACGCGTGAAGCGGTGTGGCTGGAACATCATCACCAAGCGACGATCAGGATGGCTTTGACGCGCAGCTTTAATCGTTGCTTCCACTTCTTTAGGATGATGGCCATAGTCATCGACCAGTTTGACGTTACCACCATCAAGTTCAAATTCACCTTGTACCTGGAAGCGGCGACCTACCCCACTAAAACCTTCTAATGCACGGCAGATTGCACCGTCAGAAACACCTTCATCGGTTGCGATCCCAATCGCTGCCAAGGCATTGAGTACATTATGCAGACCCGGCTGATTTACAGTGACACGAAGTGGTTCACGATTTTTACGCAGTACGGTAAAGTGAGTGCGCATACCGTCTTGATCAACATCGACCGCGCGGATGTCATTATCTTCGTTAAAACCGTAAGTTAAAAGTGGACGACCAATACGCGGCATGATTTCGCGGACATTGGCATCATCGCCACAAACTACAGCCAAACCATAGAATGGAAGTTTTTGTAAAAATTGTACGAAGGTATCTTTAAGGACATCGAAGCTACCGCCATAAGTGTCCATATGATCGGCATCGATATTGGTCACAATTGCCGCCATCGGATGCAAATGCAAGAACGTTGCATCCGATTCATCTGCTTCAGCCACGATATAACGGCTCGCACCGAGTGCAGCATTCACACCGGTACGATTCAGCAAACCACCGATCACATAGGTCGGATCCATGTTTTCTTCCGCCAACATACATGTGATCAGACTTGTGGTGGTGGTTTTACCATGTGTACCTGCCACTGCGATACCGTGACGGTAACGCATCAATTCACCCAACATTTCAGCGCGACGAACCACAGGAATACGGGTTTCAATCGCTGCCTTGATTTCCGGGTTTTCCGGATCAATCGCTGTCGATACAACCAGTACATTGGCATCTTTAATATTTTCAGCCGTATGACCGATATAAACTTTGATACCATTTTCTTCAAGTTGCGCAGTCGTTTTAGACGCTTTGATGTCAGAACCAGAAACTTTATAGCCTTGGTTTTTGAGCACTTCCGCGATGCCACACATACCAGCACCACCAATCCCTACAAAATGAATGTGTTTGATACGGCGCATTTCAGGCACTTTAATTAATTTTTTCGCTTGCTCAGCAGGAGTAGATGGAGACATATATAACTCTAATTTACAATTCTTGAATTAAACGAACCACATGCTGGGTTGCATCAGGTTGTGCTTTTTGACGTGCTTTAACTGCCATTTCTGACAGCAATTGGCGATTCATCAGTGGTGTTAGCAATTCTTTTAAGTTTTCTGGTGTCATGCTGGCTTGCGGACAAATTTTCGCAGCATTGATACCCGCAAGGAATTTGGCATTTGCGGTTTGATGGTCATCCACGGCACTTGGCAGTGGAACAAAAACCGCAGCCACACCCGCAGTTGCAATTTCAGTGACGGTTAATGCACCCGCACGGCAAATAATTAAATCAGCATCTGAATAGGCTTTAGCCATATCTTCAATAAACGGCTGCACTTCAACCTGCAAGGTTGCAGGTGCATCACTATAACGTGCTTGCGTTGCATCCTGATGGTTTTGACCACATTGATGAAATACCTGCATCGGCACATTAAGTTGTTTCAATGCTTCCGGCACACGTTCATTTAATGCTTGTGCACCTAATGAGCCACCGACAATTAAAATCTGTAAAGGCTTCGCCGCTTTTTCACGTTCCTGATAACGCCAAGACGGATTTAAAATTTCTGTAATTTCTTTGCGCACAGGATTGCCTGTGGTCACAATTTTTGCACTTTCGGCGAAAGTATCTGGAAAAGCCTGACACACAGTTTTAGCAATACGGGATAATTGGGTATTGGTAAAACCGGCAATCGCATTTTGCTCATGGATAATGACCGGAATACCTAAGGCACGCGCAGCTAAACCACCCGGGCCTGCAACATACCCCCCAAAACCTGCAACAGCATCAATCTTGAGCTGCTTCATATAACGCATAGCACTTAATGTTGCTTTTAAAATTTTTAAAGGTGCCAATAACTTACGCACAACACCGTTGCCACGTACACCTTGAATATCAATTTGATAAATTGGAATATTGTGATTTTTTAACAGACGATTTTCCATGCCTGTTGGCGTTGCAAGCCAAGACACCTGTACTCCTTGTTGCTGTAATTCTTTAGCAACAGCGAGTGCTGGAAAAACATGCCCGCCAGTACCTGCGGCCATCATCATGACATGTTTGGGCTTTGTTTGCGTTGCTTCAGTCACAGTCTAATTCTTCAATTCTAAAATATGGATAACGAAATTCGATTTTAAGCGATCAATTGTAATCACAAACGCATAACCGTGAAAGGTTATTTACTTTTTTTCAACAGGCGCTTCATTGTTTTTTTCTACGGATTTAAAAGTTTAAACTAGTTTTATTATTAATCGACGAAAAATATACAATTTTATGCATTTTTTATCCAATTTTGTGACCTTATTTTTGATCAGCTAATCAATTTAATACGCTCCTGCCCTAGAAGCTTCGCTAAAAAAAAGAGCCCCAATTGGCACTGCTGTCCCATAGTTTGATTTAAATAAAAAAACCTGAGTCCGAACAGTTAAAATATGAGTGCAAACAAACACTTTAACGACCAGGATTCAGGTTTTGTCACATCAGAATACCGTATTT
>NZ_JABERK010000039.1:0-125058 GCF_013004315.1 Acinetobacter sp. ANC 5378 | reverse complement strand
ATCCAAGTAAATCTGTTTGAGAGAAAAACCTTAAAAGCTTTATTCATGCCCGATAAAATACCGATAAAACAAAAGGAAGCTCAATTGAGCCTCCTTTTATGAAAAATTGTGGGACAGCAGTGGGCATTATGCCTCTTTTTTTTATCGATCAATTTATTTCACTGTGCCGATATATTGATAATTATTGTTATTTTTTTGATAACGCAAATAATTTTGTGTCAATTCACCGGATGACTTAATCACTAAAATATCAATTTTTTGAAGATCTGCAGATACACGAATATAGAGTCGATCCATATCAAAAGGCTCTATATTTTTTGGATAATAATTACAGTCATAACGGACATTAATCTGATCCAATGCTTTTGTTTTCGTCTTAAACACATTCACACTTTTATATTGGGCATTTTCAACTTGAGTCGCTTGAATGCCATATTGCCCCTCACAACCACTGCCAATATACGTTTTAGAAACAAGATAGGTGGGAACATTATTCAATTGAGTTTGACGAATGGCTTTAATAAATCCCCCATCATTGAGTGGGTGTGTAATGACTTTGTTGCCCTGTTTAAACTGCACATAAGACTCAAATGCACGCATTGAACCACCCGCAGAAATATTAAACGTATAAAACTTGAGCTTTCGATCAGGACTGTAATTCAATAAAAGTAAGTTTTTATCGAGTAAATTTTTAAATGGGTATTCAAAACTTTGTGAATTTTTCTCAATAAAATTTGCGACTTTTGATGCAACTTCTTGATTGATACCATCATTCTCATAGCGATCAGTCAGACTAATTTTATAATATTTATTGATAATATCGGTTTCAAAATTTGCCACAGATTCTGCAAAAGTCTGGCTATTTACCAGACTCAACATAGCGAAAAAAAGAGCCATTGTTTTTAGCTTTAATATTTTATACATATAACAATCCTCTTAATTTTCGATTATATAAAGTAGAGTTAAATCAGTATTTAACTCTACTTGTACTTTAACCAATACGACGTTTAAGACCTGTCATCTGTAAAACACGGGTTGAAATTTCTTCAATCGACATTTCCGAAACATTCAAATATTTAATTCCTTCAGAAATATAAATTCCTTCAACCGCACGAAGTTCCATCTGACATTGACTGAAACTTGCATAACGGCTATTGGCTTTGCGCTCAGTTCGAATCGCTACAAGACGCTCCGCATCAATCATTAAACCAAACAGTTTATTTTTATGTGGACGCAATACTGCAGGCAAACGGTTGTCATCCAGGTCTTCTTCGGTTAACGGATAGTTCGCCACACGAATGCCAAATTGTAATGACAAATAAATCGAGGTTGGGGTTTTGCCTGAACGTGACACACCAATCAAGATTAAATCCGCTTTGTCATAATGGCGTGTACGTGCCCCATCATCGTTATCCAAGGCAAAATGAACTGCATCAATACGGGCTTTATACGACTCTGAATCTGTCACTGCATGGGTTTGTCCGACTAAAGTTGTAGGCGGAGTCCCTAAAACCTCAGACAATTTACCAATAAGCCCTTCAAATACATCAAGATTTACTGCATTTGCAGTGTTAATAATGTCACGTACATAGGGATCTACCAGCGTATCAAACACTAAGGGTTGCTGCCCATCACGATCAGCGCGCTGATTGATTTCCGCAACTACATTCATTGCGGCTTCTTCAGAGCTAATATAAGGAATAATATGAATGTCAAAATCAACATGAGGAAACTGTGCTAACAGTGAGTGCCCAAGGGTTTCAGCGGTAATTGCCGTACCATCAGAGATAAAAAATACACTGCGCTTAATTTGTTTACCTTCTGACATTAAAATTCTCCTTAAATATTTGTCTAAGTACTGTAAAATCTTTATAGTAAACCGATCTTACATGACTGTCGCCGAGTTAAATCAAAAAGCCGCGCGATTTGTTATAATTTCATGCCAGATAGTGATTAATACTGCAAAAGTGGAGTAACAACTTTGGAAGCGCGCGTAATTGGTCTAGAAAAATTAGGGAAACACGACGTTGAACTTGTAGGTGGGAAAAACTCATCTTTAGGTGAAATGATCAGCCACTTATCTAATGCTGGTGTGTCAGTACCAGGTGGTTTCGCAACTACAGCGGCTGCTTATCGTGAATTTCTCGAGCAAAGTGGCCTAAACGCTAAAATTCAGGCAGAGCTATCAACTTTAAATGTTGATGACGTAAATGCTCTTGCAGCAACTGGCGCCAAAATTCGCCAATGGATTGTCGATACTCCGCTTACAGCAGAACTTGAAAAAGAAGTTCGCGACGCTTTCGCTGAATTATCTAACGGCAACTCTGACATCGCGGTTGCCGTTCGTTCATCTGCAACTGCAGAAGACTTACCAGACGCTTCTTTTGCCGGTCAACAAGAAACTTTCTTGAACATCCGTGGTATCGATAACGTTCTCATTGCAATCAAAGAAGTATTTGCATCTTTGTACAATGACCGCGCGATCTCTTACCGTGTACACCAAAACTTCGATCATGACGTTGTTGCTTTATCTGCTGGTGTACAACGCATGGTGCGTTCTGAAACTGGTGCTGCGGGTGTAATGTTTACACTTGATACAGAATCGGGTTTCCGTGATGTGGTATTTATTACTGCATCTTATGGTTTGGGTGAAATGGTTGTTCAAGGTGCAGTAAACCCTGACGAATTCTACCTGTCTAAACCATTATTAAACGCTGGTAAACATTCTGTCCTGCGTCGTAATCTTGGCTCTAAACACCAAAAAATGATTTATGGTGAAGAAGCTTCTGCTGGTAAATCTGTGGTTGTGGTAGACGTTGAAAAACAGGATCGCCAACAATTTGCATTAAATGATCACGAACTTCAAGAACTTGCTAAACAAGCATTGATCATTGAAAACCATTACGGTTCACCAATGGACATCGAATGGGCGAAAGATGGC
This sequence comes from Acinetobacter sp. ANC 5378, assembly GCF_013004315.1. Classification (NCBI taxonomy): domain Bacteria; kingdom Pseudomonadati; phylum Pseudomonadota; class Gammaproteobacteria; order Moraxellales; family Moraxellaceae; genus Acinetobacter; species Acinetobacter sp. ANC 5378. The sequence goes on along the minus strand of NZ_JABERK010000039.1, from coordinate 122,117 downwards.
GACGACGGTCAAATCTATATCGTTCAAGCACGTCCTGAAACAGTAAAAAGCCGTGAAAATGTCGGTACCATGGAACGCTACCTGTTGAAACAAAAAGGTACTGTGGTTTGTGAAGGTCGTTCAATTGGTCAACGTATCGGTTCTGGTAAAGTACGTATCGTTTCTTCAATCAAAGAAATGGACAAAGTGCAAGACGGTGACGTTCTTGTATCTGACATGACTGACCCGGATTGGGAACCAGTAATGAAACGTGCAGCTGCGATTGTAACCAATCGTGGTGGTCGTACTTGTCACGCGGCAATTATTGCACGTGAGCTTGGCGTTCCAGCAATCGTGGGTTGTGGTAATGCAACTGAAGTATTGACTGATGGTCAAGAAGTGACTGTGTCTTGTGCTGAAGGCGATACAGGCTTCATCTACGAAGGTGCTTTAGATTTTGAAGTTCAACGTAACTCTATCGAATCTATGCCAGCACTTCCGTTCAAAGTCATGATGAACGTCGGCAACCCTGACCGTGCATTTGACTTCGCTCAAATTCCAAACGAAGGTATTGGTCTTGCACGTTTAGAATTCATCATCAACCGTATGATTGGTGTGCATCCTAAAGCATTATTGAATATTGACAGCCTGCCACGCGAAACTCGTGCAGCTGTAATGGCACGTACTGCGGGTTACTCTTCTCCAATCGAATTCTATGTAGAAAAATTGGTTGAAGGTATTTCGACTCTTGCTGCCGCTTTCGCTGACAAACCAGTAATCGTTCGTATGTCTGACTTCAAGTCAAACGAATATGCGAACCTCATCGGTGGTAAGTTATACGAGCCAGAAGAAGAAAACCCAATGCTTGGTTTCCGTGGCGCGAGTCGTTACGTTTCTGACAACTTCCGTGACTGCTTCGAACTTGAATGCCGCGCATTGAAGAAAGCACGTGATGAAATGGGCTTAACCAACATTCAAATCATGATTCCTTTCGTACGTACCGTTGCTGAAGCGAAACGTGTGATCGAATTATTGGCGCTTAATGGTCTTAAACGCGGTGAAAATGGTCTTAAAGTGATCATGATGTGTGAATTGCCAACCAATGCATTGTTGGCTGAACAGTTCCTTGAACACTTCGATGGTTTCTCTATCGGTTCTAATGACTTGACTCAGTTAACACTCGGTCTTGACCGTGACTCTGGTATTGTTTCTCATCTGTTCGATGAACGCGATCCAGCGGTTAAAGCCCTCCTTTCTATGGCGATTCATGCATGCCGTAAAGCAGGTAAATACGTAGGTATTTGTGGTCAAGGTCCTTCAGACCATCCAGATCTTGCTAAATGGTTGATGGAACAAGGTATTGAGTCGGTTTCTTTAAACCCGGACTCAGTTTTAGACACTTGGTTCTTCCTTGCTGAAGAAAAAGCTCAACAAGCTTAAGAAACTATGTTAAAAAAAGACCCACATTTGGGTCTTTTTTTTCATCTATAATTTAAGGGTTTGCTATACAAACCTAATTTACGTTTTGAGATTTAATATTTATGCAAATTTACTTGGCTCGTAATAATCAACAAGCTGGTCCATACACCTTAGAGCAGCTGAACCAAATGCTCGCTAGTCAGCAAGTTCTGCTTACAGATTTGGCTTGGCATCAAGGCATGACCGAATGGAAAGCTTTAGGTGAATTAACCCAAGGTAAACTTGTATATCAACCTGAAGGTTATATAGCTCCCACACCCATCCCTGAACAAACCCCTTTTCAGAATTCCAGCTTTAACAAAATACAGGTTGAAAAAAAAGCAGCACAAAATAATGAGCTTGCTTCCATTAGCACAAGAATCTTAGCAAAAATTATCGATTTATTGCTCTGGTTACCTGCGGCTGCCATTCCATCTTTTTTCCTAAAACCTGATCAAGTTAACCAGCTATCAGAAATTCAGCAAAAGATGCAATCTGCAGACACATCAACTCAAGCAGTCCAGTTACAACAGCAATTATTTACCCTCATTCCAGCAGAAGCTTGGCAAGCAATGCTTATCTATATCATTATTATGCTTGGAATTCAGGCATTTATGTTGGCGAAATCCGGGCAAAGTATTGGCAAAAAACTAACCAAGATCAAAATTGTAGATGTAGAAAGTGGTGAGAAAGTAAGCTTAATGCGTGCATTTACTTTACGCAGTTTCATCTTTATTATTTTAAATTTGCTGTTTATGCCGTTTATCACCATCCTTGACCATGTTTTTGCGATTGGCGAAAAACGTCAAACTTTGCATGACAAGCTCGCAAAAACCAAAGTGGTCAAACAATAATCACACAATAAACAGGGATTTTTTATATCCCTGTTTTTCCCCAGAATATTGATATTCAAATAAAATTATTATCTTGAAAGTTTAATTCCGAGTAAAAAAATCAGTTTTTATAACAGTCATTTAAAGCCCCTTTACATATAGCTTAGTTCAACAATATGAGGCATAATGCCTCACAACGTAGCGGTGTCTCATGATTGGGAAGGATTTTCTATGCTTAGAATATCTAAGCGAAAATAAAACATTTCCAATCATGCGACACTTTAATCGCTATCCCATATTAAATTAGGGAATGGGACTCTTCACCGAGGTTGTAAAATGAGACAAACAATTTTAGCTGTATTGTCTTTATCTGCGATGGCTGCACTCTTGACTGGGTGTGGCGGTGATATGGTACTTCTAAACTCAAAAGGTCCAGTTGCTGAAGGTCAAAGTAACCTGATGATGACTGCGATCTATTTAATGCTTTTGGTGGTCATTCCATCAGCAATTATGGCATTGTGGTTTGGATGGAAATATCGCGCATCGAATAAAGATGCAGACTATAAACCTACATGGGCACACTCAACTGCAATTGAAATTGTAGTATGGGGTATACCTGTCATTATTATTGGTATTCTAGCGTGGTTAACTTGGTGGGGTTCCCACAAGTATGACCCATACCGTCCGGTCGAATCTGATAAAGCACCTTTAACTGTTCAAGTTATTGCTGAACAATTCAAATGGATCTTCATCTACCCTGAACAAAACATTGCGACTGTTAACGAAATCCGCTTCCCAGAGAAAACTCCGGTTACTCTTCGTTTAACTTCGAACTTCACAATGAACTCGTTCTTTATCCCTGCATTGTCTGGTCAGATTTATGCAATGGCGGGTATGCAGACTCACTTGAACTTCTTGGCAGACGAAACTAGCCCAGCTGAAGGCTACCGCGGTTTCTCTTCTAACTATTCAGGTTATGGCTTCTCACAAATGCGCTTCCGTGCACATTCTGTAACAGATGCTCAGTTTGCTGAATGGGTAGCAGCAGTTAAAGCAGGCAAAGGTACTTCAGTAAATCCTAATGCAGTTCAAAAAGCTGTTTTAGACCAAGCTGAATTTGCAGCTTTACGTGACGGCAACCGTTCTAAGCACCAAATCGAAGTAATGGTTGTGAATGCCCAAACTCCTGAAGAAAAGGCTGCTGCTGAAGCAATGAAGTCTTATCCGACTAAGCCACACCCAGTGACTTATTATTCTTCGGTAGAGCCCAAATTGTTCGAATCAGTGATTAACAGATACATGAGTAATTACCACGGTGCTGACCATTCAGCAACTGCTGGTCACGAAGCTGCTGCTTCTGGTGCTCATGCAGATGTTGAACATGCGACTGCAGCTTCTGTAGAGGAATAAGACATGAGCTTATTAGGTAAGTTAGGTCCGGATTCAATTCCACACGACCCAATTGTATTGGTGACTGTTGCGATGATGATCCTAGGTGGCCTTGCAGTCGTTGCAGGGATTACCTACTTTAAAAAATGGAACTACTTGTGGACTGAATGGTTCACTTCTGTAGACCATAAAAAAATTGGTATCATGTATATCTTCGTATCTGTAATCATGCTAGTTCGTGGTTTTGCAGATGCGATCATGATGCGTCTTCAGCTGTTCCTTGCTAAAGGTGGCGGCGAAGGTTACTTGCACCCAGAACACTATGACCAGATCTTCACCGCACACGGTGTGATCATGATCTTCTTCGTAGCGATGGGGCTTGTAGTCGGCTTAATGAACATCTCTGTACCTTTACAGATTGGTGCTCGTGACGTTGCCTTCCCATTATTGAACTCTCTAAGCTTCTGGTTATTTGCCGGTGCTGCGGGTCTAATGATGGCTTCTCTTGCACTGGGTGAATTCGCTGCAACTGGTTGGATGGCTTACCCTCCACTATCAGGCATTGAATATTCTCCGGGCGTAGGTGTTGACTACTATATCTGGGCACTGCAAATTTCAGGCTTGGGTACGCTTTTAACAGGTGTTAACTTCTTTGTTACCATCATTAAAATGCGTGCACCTGGCATGACATTGATGGATATGCCGATCTTTACCTGGACATCTTTATGTACAGCAGTATTGATCATTGCAGCTTTCCCTGTGTTAACTGCAACTATTGCAATGTTAACGCTTGACCGTTACTTCGGTTTCCACTTCTTTACAAATGACTTGGGTGGTAGCCCGATGTTGTATGTAAACTTGATTTGGACTTGGGGTCACCCGGAAGTTTACATCTTGGTATTACCTGCCTTCGGTATTTACTCAGAAGTTGTATCAACTTTCTCTCGAAAAGCATTGTTTGGTTACAAATCAATGGTGTATGCAACTGTAGCAATCACAGTATTGTCTTTCGTTGTATGGGTTCACCACTTCTTTACCATGGGTGCTGGTGCCAACGTTAACGCGTTCTTCGGTATCATGACCATGATTATTGCCATCCCGACTGGTGTGAAAATCTTCTCTTGGTTATTCACCATGTACAAGGGTCGCATTACCTTTACAACACCAATGCTTTGGACACTTGGCTTCCTTGTGACTTTTGGTATCGGTGGTTTAACGGGTGTATTAATGGCAGTTCCACCAGCGGACTTCCTGGTACACAACTCGTTATTCCTGATTGCCCACTTCCATAACGTAATTATTGGTGGTGTAGTATTTGCAATGTTCGCAGGTATCATTTTCTACTGGCCAAAAATGTTTGGTTGGAAATTGAATGAAACTTGGGGCAAAGCTGCTTTCTGGTTCTGGTTCTTCGGTTTCTATTTTGCATTCATGCCACTTTATATCCTTGGTTTCATGGGTATGACTCGTCGTCTGAATACATATGACAACCCAGAGTGGGATCCATACATCGCTATTGCACTCTTTGGTTCGGTTCTTGTAGCGTGTGGTATTGCATGTTTCTTAATGCAAATCATTGTTGGTTTCTTACAACGCAACAACAACATCGATCACACTGGCGACATCTGGGATGGCCGTACTTTAGAATGGGCAACTTCTTCACCTGCTCCATTCTATAACTTTGCTCATCTTCCAAAGATCAATGGTATTGATACTTTCTGGACTGACAAAGAAAATGGCATCGCATATGCCAAACCAACTCAGTATGAAGACGTTCATATGCCAACCAACCGTGCGGCTGGTTTCGTTATTGCAATGCTGATTACTGTAATGGGCTTTGCTTTAATCTGGCATATCTGGTGGTTAGTAGCCGTTGGATTCATTGGTGCTATCGTTTCGTTTATCGTAAGTTCATTCACTAAGAAAGTGGATTACTATGTGCCTGCTGCTGAAGTAGAACGCATTGAAAACGAACGCTATGCGATTCTTGAAAAACACTTGAAGAAGGACTAAGACAATGGCTGAAGTACTTCATCACGACAACCATGGACATGACGAGCATCATCATCACGATGATACTGACATCACAGTCTTTGGTTTCTGGACTTACTTGATGAGTGACTTGATCCTATTCGGGACACTCTTCATCGCGTTCGCTGTATTAAGCAGTCACATTCCTGTTGGTACTCCAAGTGCTAAAGAGCTTTTTGGTGAGTCTTTAGGTTTCGTTTTAACTGAAACTTTTGCTCTCTTGATCTCGTCTGTGACCTTCGGTTTTGCCGTACTTGCTTCATACAAGAAAAATGTAGGTCAAGTTTTAACTTGGTTAGCAATTACCTGGCTATTTGGTGCTGCCTTCATCGGCATGGAACTTTATGAGTTCAATCACCTCGTTCATGCTGGTCATGGTCCAAGCACAAGTGCGTTCTTGTCTGCATTCTTTACTCTAGTTGGTACGCATGGTATTCACGTAACTTCTGGTTTGGTGTGGATGATCATTTTGATGATTCAAATCAAGAAAAATGGTTTGACTCTTCCAAACACTCGTCGTCTTGCTTGTCTAAGCTTGTTCTGGCACTTCCTGGACATCGTTTGGATCTGTGTATTCAGCGTAGTTTACTTGATGGGAGTTCTCTAATGAGTCACGATCACAATTCTGCTGGTGCATCGCACGGTAACTTAAAACAATATACTGTCGGTTTCATCCTTTCAGTTGCTCTCACTATCATTCCTTTTGGAATGGTAATGAGCGGTGGCTTTGAACGCGGTATCTTGGTTACTGTAATTGCTATTACTGCAGTTGCTCAGGTTTTAGTACAGCTCATGTTCTTCTTGCACATGAACTCTTCTTCAGAGCAACGTTGGAACGTGATTGCATTTATTTATACAATATTAACCATCGCTATTCTTTTAGTGGGTTCTGTATGGATCATGAACTACCTTCACTACAACATGATGATCTAAACTGATTGTCATGCTGAAAAAGTATTTATTCCTGACTAAACCAGGAATTCTCTTTGGTAACTTTGTTACCACTTTGGGCGGCTATTTCTTAGCCGCTCAAGGTTCTGTAGATTTCCTTTTATTGCTTATTACCCTCCTGGGTACAACTCTGGTTGTTGCCTCTGGTTGTGTGGTCAATAACGTTATTGACCAAGACATCGACCAAAAAATGCAGCGCACACAAAATCGTGCGATGGTTAAAAAATCCATTTCTGTCCCTGTAGCTTTGGTGTATTCCTTGGTACTTGGCGTGATTGGTTTTAGCATTTTATGGTTCTGGGTAAATGCGTACGCTTTTTTATTTGCAGTGATTGGTTTTGTAGTCTATGTGGTGTTTTATAGCCTCTGGACAAAACGCACAACAATTCACCAAACAGTTATTGGAAGTATTTCTGGTGCAAGCCCACCAGTGATTGGATATACCGCTGTTAGTCATGAATTTGACTTAGCTGCACTGCTTATTTTTATTGGTTATGCACTTTGGCAAATGCCCCATTCATGGGCGATTGCAGTATATCGTTTTGATGACTACAAAAATGCAGGTATTCCGATTCTCCCTGTAGCACGTTCCATTTTACGTACTAAAATTGAATCACTGATTTATGTTGTATTATTTACCATTACCATGAATGCCTTGTTTATATATGGTTATGTAAACTGGCTGTATCTCGTTATTTTAAATGCGTTATGCATTTATTGGTTTTATATTGGTATGCTGGGCTTTAAAGCTGAAAATGACCAATTATGGGCAAAACGCTTTTTCCTGTTTTCGGTTATTCTGATTACGATCATCAGTATATGTTTTAGTTTTACCTCCCAAGCGCCAGCAACACAAATCGTGTTTTTTTAAAAAAGATAGAGTTCTACTCTATCTTTTTTTCATCCTCTAATTTTCAGCACTCTCAAAACACCCATTCAATTCCCCTTCCATTTTCATCTAGTCCAGCTTTTGCACTTCTAGTGCTTGCATATAAATCAATCACCACAAAAAGATTCGCTTGTAATTTATCCCTAAAACCACTAAAATTCACGCTTCGCAATTTTTGCGACACAACTTTGGTTGTGACTCCTTGCTTCTGACTTTTCAAAAGTTAGGGGCTGCATAAACCGTAAGGAGCTGACAATGCGTCACTACGAAATCGTACTTTTGGTACATCCAGACCAAAGCGATCAAGTTGTGGGTATGGTAGAACGTTACCTAACTCACATCAAAGAAGCTGAAGGTCAAATTCACCGTTTAGAAGATTGGGGCCGTCGTCAATTGGCTTACCCAATTAACAAAATTCATAAAGCTCACTACATTTTAATGAATGTTGAATGTGGTCAAACTACGCTTAATGAATTAGAAGAATTGTTCCGTTATAACGATGCAATCCTTCGTAATGTTATTATTCGTCGTGAAAATGCAATCACTGAAGAATCATTGCTTGCTAAAAGTGCTGAAGAAAAGCGTGCGCGTAAAGCACAACGTGAAGAAGCACAACAATCTCAAGACTCTGCTGAAGCATAAGGAGAACATTAATGGCACGTTTTTACCGTCGTCGCAAGTTCTGCCGCTTTACAGCTGAGAAAGTTGCGTACATCGACTACAAAGATATCGATACTTTAAAACAGTACATCACTGAAAACGGCAAGATTGTTCCTAGCCGTATTACAGGTACTAAAGCTCGTTACCAACGTCAATTAGCGCTTGCTATCAAACAAGCTCGCTACTTGGCTTTGATCCCTTACACTGACAATCATAAGTGAGGTTGAGCTGTGGATATTATCTTATTACAACGCATTAAAAACCTTGGTAAATTAGGCGATAAAGTTTCAGTTAAAGCTGGTTACGGCCGCAACTACCTTATCCCTCAAGGTCAAGCAGTAGCAGCGACTGAGTCGAATACTGCTGCTTTTGAAGCTCGTCGTGCAGAACTTGAGAAAGCTGAAGCTGATGTTTTAGCTGCTGCTCAAGCACGTGCTGACCAATTAAACGAAGTTAACATCGTAATCACTGCTAAAGCTGGTGACGAAGGTAAACTATTCGGTTCAATCGGTACTCGTGACATCGCTGACGCGTTGACAAATGCTGGTCTAGAAGTTGACCGTGCGGAAGTTCGTCTTCCAAATGGCGCACTTCGTCACACTGGCGAATTCAACATCGCAATCCAATTGCATCATGATGTTGTTGCTGAAGTTCTCGTTACTATCGTATCTGAGTAATTTTTTGCAAGAAAAAGAGCATGCTTTTGCATGCTCTTTTTTTATCTCTGAAAATAGTCAAAATAGCTTATCTAGATTTACTCAAAAGTAGTGAACACAACTTATTTTTACTGTTTTTAGCTAAATGAAATTTTCGATTCGCATTTTTTTTAAGAACGCGTATGATCTGTTTAGACGAAGATCATTGAAATTTCATTGTTCGTCCCAATTTCCAAATTACTCATTTATCGCATTTAAAATCAGGGTTTTATATGTCACAGGCGAATGCCACTGCTACGCTTAACTCATCTAAAGTAGATAATAAAGGAAATGAGTCAAGCCAATTAAAAGAGTTTCGTACCCCACCGCATAACTTGGCAATTGAGCAAGCTGTACTTGCAGCGCTGATGACTGTTGCCGAATCTTTTGAACAAGTCGGTGATGTACTCAGTGAAAATGATTTTTATGCAACACGTCATAAGTATATTTTTCGCGCCATTGAAAAATTAACCCAAGAAAACTCACCTTACGATGCCGTTCTGGTCAATGACTGGCTAATCAAACAGAATTTGCTTGATGCTGTTGGTGGTGAAGAATATTTAATGCAATTGATGGCAGACTCGCCTTCTAGTTTTTATAACCTAGAAACCTATGCCAATAAAATTAAAGAATTTTCAACCTTACGCAGCATGATTAAAGTCAGCTCTGAAATTTTACAGAATGCTTATGACACCAAAGGTCGTAGTGTCAGTGAAATTTTAGACTTGGCTGAAACCAATATTTTTTCCATTGCTGAACAACATAACAACAATGCCAAAGCCCAAGGTCCAAAACCGATTAATGCCGTGGTTGCAGACGTATTTGACAAGTTAAATGAACTTTCTCAAATGGAAGGTAATATTACCGGTTTAACTTCCGGCTTCTTAGAACTGGACAATAAAACCTCGGGTATGCAATCGGGTGACTTGATTATTGTCGCTGCACGTCCATCTATGGGTAAAACCACCTTTGCCATGAACCTGGTGGAAAGTGTGCTGTTTAACTGTGATCTACCTGCCCTGGTCTTCTCTATGGAGATGCCAGCAGATTCAATCGCGATGCGTTTAATCTCGGCTTACGGTAAAGTTCACCAAGGTCATTTACGTTCAGGAAAACTGGATGGTGATGAATGGTCTAAAGTGACCGGAACGATTTTACAGCTTCAAGAAAAGAACCTGTACATTGATGATTCATCCGCCCTTCCACCAACAGAATTACGTGCCCGCGCACGTCGTATTGCCAAAATGCATGGGGGTAAAATTGGCTGTATCATGGTCGATTACCTACAGTTAATGAAAGTACCTGGCATGGGTGACAACCGTGTCGGCGAGATCTCGGAAATTTCACGAAGCTTAAAAGCCTTGGCCAAAGAAATGATGTGTCCGGTGATTGCACTTTCCCAGCTTAACCGCTCACTGGAAAATCGACCAAACAAACGCCCTGTGATGTCTGACCTTCGTGAATCCGGTGCGATCGAGCAGGATGCCGATTTGATTATGTTTATTTACCGTGATGAGGTTTATAACAAAGAATCGAAAGAAGCAGGTACCGCCGAAATTATTATCGGTAAACAGCGTAACGGTCCGATCGGTACAGTTCGTCTGGCTTTTGAAGGTCAATACACACGATTTAGTAACCTTTCACCGGAGTTTTATGCTCAATATAATGATGAAGAATAAGCAATAAAAAACGAGGTCATCACCTCGTTTTTTTAACCGGTTATTTTTTCTAAGGCTGACCTGTAAATCATTTTGATTGAAATATGACTTACAGGTCAGCCTCTCTTTATAAGACTTATTCGACTTAAATATTAGAAAAGATAAAAAAGTAATAGGTCGCTAGCCCTGATATTTTAATAATAGAATCAAACAATGTTATCTAAAATTTGATTGAAATATACTTTAAGTTAGTGTTTATTTTCAGTCATAGGAATACAATATAGCACTCTATTCTGCTTAAGTTCCACACTCCTTTTTGAGTGAAATGACAAGCATATCTATAATATTCTGATCATAGCTTATAAGTGATTTTATACAAATTGCTGTAATGTTTCATGTAATCCCAAGGAGTAACTAGGGTGCGCCAAGCAACAGTTTATATTGACAGAGAAGCACTGCAATATAATTTAAACCGTGTTAAACAACTTGTACCAACTGCTCAAATTGTAAGTATGGTTAAAGCCAATGCTTACGGACATGGAGTCAAAGACTGTTTAGCAGCCTTAAGTGGAACGGATGCCTTTGGTGTCGCTTGCCTTGAAGAAGCACTTGAAATTCGTGAACTCGGCTATCAACAACCCATTACTCTCATCGAAGGGATTTTTTCTGAAGATGAAATGCAGATTGTGGTTGAAAATAATATTGAATGCGTCGTACATCACCAACAACAACTCGATTGGTTGCGAACATACAAAAATGCCTATATTGGCAAAAACTTAAAAGTTTGGGTCAAACTCAATAGCGGTATGAACCGCCTGGGTTTTAAAGTCCCAGAAATTATTGAGGTGATTAACTCCCTTAAAGCCGAAGGTTTTACTTGTGTTTTAGCGATGCACTTTGCTAATGCCGATGCAGAAAATCATCCTTTAAATGAACAACAAAAAAATCAATTCCTTCAGGTTAAAGAAGCTTGTGCACCCGTGATGGCTTCTTGCTGTAATTCAGCAGCGATCTATAAATGGCCAGAATTGAATTTTGATTTTGTTCGTCCAGGGATCATGCTTTATGGTGCATCGCCCTTTGCGGATCAATCGGTACATGATTTAGACCTTAAACCAGTGATGACATTTACTGCTGAAATCATTGCTTTAAACCATATTCAAGCCGGTGAATCTGTGGGTTATGGTTCAACATTTACTGCTGAAAAAGAAATGGATTTAGCCATTGTTTCGATTGGTTATGGTGATGGTTACCCGCGTGCATTCCCTAAACAAAACTATGTCGCCATTAATGGTCAAGCAACGCGCGTAATTGGTCGTGTTGCCATGGATATGATTGCCATTGATGTCACGGGCATAGATGCACAAATTGGCACCGAAGTGGAACTTTGGGGTAAAAACCGCTTAGTCGATGATGTTGCAGAAGCCAATGGTACGATTGGTTATGAGCTCTTGTGCCGCCTCAGTGCTCGTCCAAGAAGAAAATAGATATTTAAATTGTAAAAAAACCCAAGTTTAATTTGGGTTTTTTTAACCTAAGCATTAAGCCACACTAGGCTGCAACATCATATAAAAAGCTCAAAAAAGCATCCTGACTTTCTTCATTCAACTGATTTGGGGCAAAACTGTTATAACCCAAAGATTTAAAATAGTTTTGTATTTTACTATTTCGCCCCACGTATTTCATTGACCAATTAAAGAAGTTAGTTTCTTTCAAGACACATGTTTTAAGCAAAACAATTTGGTGATGTCTCGGATCTTTTCTCAATCTGTTTAAAAGCGTCAGGATATGTTTTTCCTCGCCTTCCAGACATTGAAAAAAATACCCATCGGCATAATACAAAACCCCATGGATTTGATGCTTTGTATTAAAATCTCTCGCCTCAGTTAAAATATCCCGAAGATCTTTTAAAATAATTTCATCATTTGAGGTTTTTTTACTGGCATAACATAGCTGAAATATCATGACCCAATACCTTCTTATTGTTTTTAAATAAAAAATAAATATTAATAAAAGATAAAAATATCCAATGGAATTTACCCATTGGATAAAATATAGCAGATGTATTTTTAGCTGTGAATAGCAGGTAATTAATCTAGATAATCATCTGTTGGAATAGGCAATTTCTGTAAGCCACGGCGTAAAGTATCTGACCATTGTTTACTCAATTGTCTAAAATACGGATCTTCTTCATAGATTCGCTTGCCATTTGGAATATGTAAGGAATCTTTATGATAAACAATGGTATCTAATGGCATCCCAACTGAAACATTGGAACGTAAAGTAGAATCAAAAGAAATCAAACAACAACGGACTGCCTGATCTAAGGGCATTTCATAAATTAATGCCCGATCGAGTATGGGTTTGCCGTATTTGCTTTCCCCAATTTGAAAATAAGGCGTATCTTCCGTTGCGCAAATAAAATTACCTTGCGGATAAATATTATAAAGTTCCATTTCTGAACCTTTAATTTGTCCACCCAGTAAAAGACTACAATAATAATTATTCTGTTCGTGCGTATTAGCATCTTGGGTAACATCAGCAATGACTTTTCTTAATGTCTGCCCCACCAACTCTGCCATTTCGAACATGGTATTGACACTATATAAGTTGGGTTCTTGGCCAAGTTCCAGGTGATTGTTCAAATGACCAATAACTGCTTGTGTTGTCGCTAAATTTCCAGATGTCTGTATCGTGATAAATCGTTCAGCCTCTACCCCAAAGGTATAGAGTTTACGAAATACCGAAATATGGTCTACACCTGCATTAGTGCGCGTATCACTAACAAAGACCAAACCATCTTTTAAACGTAGCGCGCAACAGTAAGTCATGAGAACTCCTTATGACTTTTAAATTTTCAGCAAGCGAGTACTTGAACAATAGAATTCATAGACTCAATACCACCACGCTCTCTTATGCCTCTTACTGGTGCAACATCCCAATAATCTCGACCGATTGCCACATATATATGCGAATTAGGCACAAACAACTGATTGCTGGTATCAAAACAATACCACGAATTTTCAAAAAATACTTCCGCCCAAGCATGACTTGCAAGGTGAGATGTATTCGGTACAAATAAATAACCCGATACATAACGTGCAGGTAAGCCTAAATACTTACACATCGCAATAAACACATGGCTATGATCTTGACACACACCCTGTCGATATTGGAAAGCTTCTATAGCAGAGGTTTGTACAGAGGTTCGATCAGGCACATAAGGAATATAATTTAATATTGCCTCCGACAAAACCATTAAGTTGGCTCGATTCAGCCAGGGAACATAATGCTCTGCAAAACTTTTCATTTCTGCATTACACATTGTGCTTGGTGTAGGCTGTAAAAATAATTTGGGATTGACGGCAGTTTCAATCCCAAACTGGGTATTCGGATTCATCTCCACAATACCTTGCGCCATAATGGTCATCTGGCTATAAGGCTGGCGCTGTGAACTGGTGATCCAGACATTATTAAAAGCATCAGATTTAACTTGTTTCTCACCCGGTACACTCACATTCCACGAATGTACTTGCTGATGCACATTCGTGGTCGGAGTCATCTTAATATATTGAATGCTGTTACGCGCTTGATCAGTATATTGGTAATGGGTTTGGTGATTAATCATCAGCTTCATGCATCCACCTCAAATAAGTGTTGAACATAGTCACTGAAATGATAAAAATTCATACTATCCGGATTTAATTTCAGTTGCTGCCAAGCGCTGTCCACTCCATTCCAGCCAATCTGGCTTAATAAATCCACAGTTTTATCAATACTTTCAAGTGTGATGGTGCGATCTTGCTTAAGTCGAAGCTGTCGGTCTAACTGCTCAATATTCTTTCCCAATGTAAAAAACAGAAAGATATCTTCCGATTCTGCTTCTAATATATCCTGACATTCTCCAGCCACATCGCAGATATAAGTTACATTTTCAGTCGCATTTTTAATCAGTTGATTGAGCTCTGCATACGCTTTTGCAGAAAATATTCCACGTAAATCCTGAACATTATCTTTGGCGTGTTGAAATTGCTGACCAAAAGATGAGGGTTGCTCGGTATCAAGCAATAATGTATTTAACGAGCTTGCATCAAAAGCGGGCAAGCAAAATGCATGTGCATATTCCAATGCATCCTGGTTATTATGAAATGGAAATTGGCTACACAAATATTGAATACGCGTTAAGTATCGACCTAACCAAAAAATATGTTGAGCATTACTATTTAATAAAATCATGATTTCTTTCCCATGGTTAGATGTTTAAGAATGAAGATTATCGACAACCCATGTGTCTTTAACTCCACCACCTTGTGAAGAATTCACTACTAAAGATCCGGCTTGCATTGCCACTCGTGTTAAACCACCGGGTACGATTTCCGTCCGATAAGGTGAACTGAGCACAAAGGGACGTAAATCGATATGACGCTCTGCAACCCCAAAATCGGTCATGGTTGGACACACCGATAAATCCAGAGTCGGCTGCGCAATATACAGATTCGGTGTAGCAATAATTTTGTCTCTAAATGATTCAATTTGACTTTTCGAGGCTTGTGGACCAATCAACATGCCATAACCACCCGAACCTTGGGCTTCTTTCACCACCAATTGCTCTAAGTTGGATAGGACATAATCCAGGTCTTGAGCTTCGCGGCATTGGTAAGTTGGCACATTTTTTAAGATTGCTTGCTCACCTAAATAGAAATGAATCATTTTATCGACATAAGGATAGATCGATTTATCATCCGCCACACCAGTACCGGGTGCATTGGCAATCACAACATTGTGACGTAAATAAGCTGACATCAAGCCCGCCACCCCTAAAGTACTATCGGGCATAAAACACAATGGATCTAGATATGCATCGTCCACGCGACGATAAATTACATCAACCTGCTGTCTTCCACGGATGGTTTTGACATAAACCTTATCGTTTTCTACAAAAAGATCACGTGATGTCACTAAAGGCACATCCATTTCCCTTGCCAGGAAAGAATGCTCATAATAGGCGCTGTTATAACGTCCCGGCGTTAACACAACAATAAAAGGCTTATCGACATAGGCATTTTCAGCCAAAACTTCTTTGAGTAATTGCGGATATTGTTCAATGCCCAAAATGTTGTTTTGCTGGCATAAATCGGGCATTAATTTTTGACTGATCTTGCGGCTTTCCAGCATATAAGACACACCTGATGGCGTTCTTAAATTATCTTCCAGCACATAAAATTCGCCATGACGGTCACGAATAATATCAATCCCGCTAATCTGACTGTAAATTTTACCTTTTAAGTCGTGTGCATACATATGCGGTTGATAGGCTTCATGCGTCAGCACTTGCAGTTCAGGCACAATATTGGCTTTTAAAATATCTTGCTGATGGTAAATATCGTGTAAAAACAGATTCAGTGCACGTACCCGTTGCGAACAACCCAATGCAACTTTATTCCATTGCTTTTTCTCAATCACCCGCGGAATTAAATCATAAGGAATGGTTCTCTCAATCCCTTCCGATTCACCATAGACGGTAAAAGTAATGCCTTCATACAAAAAGTGATCTTTCGCTGCCTGGTTTAACAACTTTAATTCATCAATGCTGTGTTGTGATAACCAATGTTCTATTTTACTGCAGGTTTCCCCTGACATGCTTTGATCATCCACCAGTTCATTAAAAAAATGAGATTTAAGCTGCTGAAATAAACCGCTTATTTTTGAATGATTCTTATACCCTCCTATGGATGGATTTATATTCGTTCCCGCAGGATGAGAAAAACTTTCAACCGTAGACGTTAAATCTGTTCGATCCTTTTCTTTAAGCATACAACCCTCTTAATTGTTATTTATTTTGAATGCAATTAAGCAACAAATATGCCAATAAAAATCCTTTTATCGGTTTTGTCTATTTATTCATCAATTTATATGTTATTCAATGGTCGTTTCGATCAAATATGTTTTGAAATGTAGATGAACTCAATGGCAAAATTGCGAAAAATATTCAGGTTTTTTATTGTGTTCAGCATTCAATGGAGATATAAACAAGCTACTCGATTTTTAATTTAAGTTATGTCCTCACAAGAAAAAGAAACCTCGAACAGCCTGTACCGACAATGGCAAATTTTATCTCGTCTTTCCACCGGGAAGTGGATGGGTACCCGAGAGTTACAAGAAATTTTGCAACGTGAAGGTATTGATATCAGCTTACGTACCATTCAACGTGACTTAAATCAGATCTCGCTGCGCTTTCCCATAGAAAGCAGTAAAACCGTGCCTCAAGGCTGGCGTTGGCGCTCAGATGCTCCTATTCAAAGCTTGCCGCATATGACCAGTTCTCAAGCGGTCACCTTTATGATGGTGGAAGAACATTTAAAGCATTTGCTGCCGCCTAGCCTGATTGAGGAAATGAACCCGTGGTTTGATTTGGCACGTCGCAGTCTCTCTACCCAAAACAATGTACGACAATGGATTAACCGGGTTCGTATTGTTCCAGCTACCCAACCTCTCATTCCGCCTATAGTAGATAAACTGGCGCAACAAGCCATTTATGAAGGCTTACTGCAAGACAAACAACTGGAATGTGTTTATCAGGGACGTAGTCACTTAGGTGAAGAAAAAACTTATATTTTGAACCCCTTAGCTTTGGTACAAAAAGGCGCAATTATTTATTTAATCTGTACCCGCCATGATAAAACCGACATTCAGACCTTTGCTCTGCACCGTTTTAGATCAGCAATCGTACTAAATTCGCGCGCGATGCACCCGGTTAACTTTGATATTGATGCTTATATCGACTCTGGTGCATTAGGCTTTAGAGTCGACTATACCAAGCCGACCGAAAATGTGGCATTAAAACTAATTATGTCTGAAGAAGATGCCCATTATTTTGATGAGAGCCAACTCAGTAAAGACCAGACCATCCAAAAACTGGACAATGGTTTGGCCCAAGTGACCGCAACCGTGCCTTTTACCTCACAACTGGCATGGTGGTTAAGAAGTTTTGGTCATAAAATTCAGCATATTGAGCCGATTGAAGTCTCGAATGCGGTTCGTCAAATCACGGATTAAAGAAAATAACTGAAATAAAAAAAGTCCCAATGATTGGGACTATAGGATATTTCTGTTTGAATCTATTTTTATTGTCGTACTATGGGCTTCAAGAACATCAAGCTTTATTTTCTCACCCCGATACAAAGCTTGATGGCGGCTGATTTCATTTGTGGAGTAGCAAATATTGTGCTTTAGCACGCCAAATCTCCAGTATTATATCGAATTGATTTCATCGTCATACACATTACCTCTGTTGCTAACATGAAACCAATGTAGTCCATAATCCAACGATTGAGAAATCATAAGATCAGAAACTTTAAGCTGAATATTGATTAAGCATTTATTCTGAATCTCTATTTCCCCTTGTTCATATACTGTATATATCCAATCCTTAATTTAATTTAGGTGAAACTTGTACAGCTCATACTTATCTTTAAAGCCGCCAATCCATCACTTATACATCTGGATTTTACAAATCAGAACTTGTGAAGTGTATATAAAATAGGCAGATTCATGTTATGCAGAATTCGATGGAAAACATGAAAATGCCAGTTCCAGCCCAAGCCGTCAGACATAGACTTTTAAATACTTTTTTCTCACGATACTCAGTCTGGTTTAGCTGTATTTTTATTACCTTAACGATTAGCTGGTTTCGTATTATCTATGAACCTCAATCTATTCATTATTTTCTTTCAGATCCCTTTCTGAATTCTTTATGGCTGATTTCAGGAATCCTTACCCTGGTTGGCGTATATGATATCTTGCAAAATCAACATTCAATTCTAAAAAATTATCCCCTCATGGGACATTTCCGCTTTATTTTTGAAGATTTTCGTCCTGAAATTCGTCAATATTTTATTGAAGACGATCAAGATGCCCTGCCATTTTCACGCATGCAACGCAACCTGGTTTACCAAAGGGCAAAGAATAAAAATGCCGATAAACCTTTCGGTTCCCTGATTAATGTCTATCAGCAAGACTATCGTTTTATCACCCATTCTATTACCCCATGCAAACCTGCTGACCCTGAAAGTTTTCGTATTCAAATCGGCAATCATCAATGTCAGCAGCCCTATAGTGCTTCCATTATGAATATCTCTGCCCTGAGTTTCGGCAGCCTTAGTGCCAATGCCATTCGTGCTTTAAATTTGGGCGCGAAAATGGGCAATTTTTACCATGACACCGGTGAAGGCAGCATTAGTCCTTATCATTTGGAAAATGGAGGAGATATTGTTTGGGAACTGGGCAGTGGCTACTTTGGCTGTCGTACGCTGGATGGCCAGTTTGATCCGGAAAAATTTACCCGACAAGCCCGGTTACCGCAAATCAAAATGATTGAAATCAAGTTATCGCAAGGAGCAAAACCCGGACATGGCGGTATTTTACCTAAAAGTAAGATCTCAGCAGAAATTGCCGAAATTCGTGGCGTGAGTCGTGAACATGACTGTGTATCTCCTTCACAACATTCGACATTTAGCACCCCGATTGAAATGATGCATTTCATTCAGCGACTGCGTGAACTCTCTGACGGCAAACCGATTGGATTCAAGCTCTGTATTGGTCAGCCCTGGCAATTTATGAGTATTGTCAAAGCCATACTGGAAACTCAAATTGTGCCGGACTTTATTGTGGTGGATGGTTCTGAAGGTGGTAGTGGTGCTGCCCCGATTGAACTGATTGACCACGTGGGTACGCCTTTACGAGAAGGTTTACTGTTTGTGCATAATACTTTGGTTGGTGCAGGCTTACGCAATCAAATTAAAGTCGGTGCCAGTGGTAAAATTATTAGTGCATTTGATATTTCCAGCACCATGGCGATTGGAGCTGACTGGGTAAATTCGGCACGCGGCTTTATGTTCGCTGTCGGTTGTATTCAGGCGCAAAGCTGTCATACCAACCAATGCCCTGTCGGCGTAGCCACCCAGGATCAAGAGCGTCAAATGGCCCTACATGTTCCCACCAAGGCAGTTCGTGTGTTGAATTTTCAAAAAAATACCCTGCGTGCATTATCAGAGATGATTGCAGCTGCGGGCTTGAAACATCCGGCTGATATTAAAGCCCATCATTTAGCGCAGCGCATTAACGACCGGGAAATTAAAAACTATGAGCAATTACATTTCTGGTTAAAAGAAGGCGAATTACTCAGCAGCGAAGCGAAAGATACCGAAAACTTTTACTTTCGAATGTGGAATTTAGCCCATGCCGAACAATTTTAAACTTTGCATGATCTAAAAATAAGCTCATATGTTCAATAAAAAAGAGGTCAATATGACCTCTCTTATGCATTGATTAAATAGAAAATCAATAATAACCATCTGAACTTTGGGCATGTAAAAATGCCGGAATTAAACCCGTTAATGCTGCACGAATATCAGCACGTTCATTAATTAACTGATGCGAACCTTCTTCCAGCATCAACAAGGTCTGGAGCCGAAACTTACGACGAATAAACTCAATGTTATAACGCCAGTCCACGGTCTGATCTTGCGCACCTTGCGCCAACCACACAGGAATACGACATGCCGGACGCGCTTCCATCTCTTGCATCCATTTAGACATGGCCAAAATCCAGTCCATGCCCATCATACGGGGCTGCAAAGGATCTTTTAAACGCACAAAACGTAGAAACTCTGGATTGTGGTTATTGCGTCTGAAATGACGTGGCACTTGACGCTTGATGCGGCGAATAATGCCCAAACCCACAGAATTATGCCACCAGGCCGATTTCGCCGGTCGAATCAGTGGAGAAAGTAATAACACGCGCTCTACGTATGGATTTTCACGACGCTCCGCAAATTCCAATAAATGATGCAGTAAAATGGCACCGCCGGTACTTTGACCAATTCCCAACCACGGTTTAGGGAGTTGACTGGCATTTTTAACGTAGTGGTAAACAGCGTGCAAAACCTGCTGATAATGATCAAAGTTCTTAATATTTGCAGGTGAACCATCACTTAACCCATGACCGGGCAAATCATAGGTGATGACACTAAAACCCTGTTCCAGCAACTCACGAATAATAGGCTGATAAATACCACTATGTTCCAGATAGCCATGCAATAAAAGTACCGTTCCACGTATTTTATTAAAAGCAATATTGGCTAAATTCGGTTGGAATACCTGTACATGTAATTTAAACAAAGGCATTTGTACATAGCCTTGCCAATGCTCACAATCCAGTAAATGCATACCGTATAACTTACGATAAGCCTGAATCTCCACTGAAGGTTGATAAGGCTTATTCAGGTTTAAGGCCTCAAGCAATTGGGGCGTGGTTTCTCGACTCGGAACCGGTAAATCCAACTGTTTTAAAATGCTGGGATTTAAAAATGGGATATCTGGCATCAAGGCACCTCCCGGCAATCACTGGAACCAAACCAGAGATCACGAATCGTGGCTAACATTTCATAATTGGCACGGCGGCTATGATCATAATTTTGTTCACTTGGACGCCAGCGTGTCAGATGTGTCGGCATAGGCGCTTCAACAGGCACCGTTTCAATACCATTTAAGGCAAATAAACGACGCGTACGCGGCATATGATAACGATCGGTAATTAAAATCACCCTCGGTGCTCCACCTTTTTTTTGCAATAACAACGAGCTAAAACGCGAGTTTTCGCAGGTATTCATGCTTCGATCTTCCAGCAATTTCGCATTTACATCATGTTCTTTCAACCAGCGCTGCATATACGGTGCTTCCACACCACTGAGTACAATCGGAAGTTGATATTCTTTTTCGATGGCTAAGGTTTTTTCTAGGCGCAAACGGGTGTAATCATTCACCACAATATCTTTGCCGTTTTTATCCAGAGTGAGTCCACCACCTAATACCACAATGGCATAAGGTTTTGAACTTTGCAGCGGTGGTTGTTCATTCTGTTCGTGAATTAATGCAATATCTTGGTAAATGGTTTCATCGACAGGTTCTTGAGCGACTTGCTCCTGTTCAATTTTATGCGTTCGAAGAAATTCCACATATTTTTCCATCAACGCTTTATTTTCAGTACTGTTCAAGTCCAATAAATCTTTAACTGTTTGAGCGGGATCTTCTTGTGTTACTTCTTCATCTACGGGTTTTGCAAGCAACGGAATACGTGGTTTTTCCTGATCATCATTTTCGTCCTGTTGCGCTTCTTCAATCATTTGTTGCAAGGCTTTATAACGTGCCTGAATCACCGTCAAATTCTGCGAATCATGGTTTTGGATTGCTTCTTCCATCAACTTTAAATAGGCTTGTCGAGCAATCCACAATTTGGAACCCGGCTCCAGATTTTCATGTTCGCTCAATGCAGCCATTTGTTGACTTTTCGCAGCCACTTGATTGACTTCAACAGGAACAAAACTATTCAGGGCTTTCACCACCCAGCCTGAATAAAAGGGCGAATAAATCAAAACCATGAAACAGCCGAAAAGAACAAATAACACGGATGCTATTTGTACCAATCGAACCATCCAATGCGATTTCACCATAATTTTCTTATTCCAAATGTGAACGAATTAAACCGGTTTCATCAAACAGTACCGGTTCAGGTTCTAATAAAATATTAAATTTTTGCTGCACATCGTGTTGTACGGCATGATAAGTGGCTTTCACATCAGCCAAAGTCGCCTGATCATAATTCACCAAAACCAGGGCTTGTTTATGGAACATCCCTACCATACCCAGCTGTTTACCTTTCCAACCCGATTGATCAATCAACCAACCTGCTGCAATTTTAACGCCACCTTTCGCCTGAGGGTAATGGGGCAAATTCGGAAATGATAGTGCTAAATGAGCATAAAGCTGTTCTGAAACAATCGGATTTTTAAAGAAACTTCCTACATTGGGATATTCTTTTGGATCGGGCAATTTGCTTTGACGGATTTGAATTACTTGCTTTTGCAGGTTTTCAGCTGTTTGCTCAGCACCCACTGCTTGCTTAAGATCACCATAATTCAACATTAGATTCGCGTGCTTAAGCAATTTAAAAGTCACATGAGTAATCACAAAATGATTGGGATCATCTTTAAAAATACTATGTCGATATGAAAAATCACAGTCTGCAGCCAAAATAGTACTGAATTTTTCTAATTGGCGATCATAAACCTGAACTGATTCAATGAACTCGCCTGCTTCAACGCCATACGCCCCGATATTTTGTACTGGAGATGCACCGACTAAACCCGGAATAAGAGCCAGATTTTGTAAGCCATACAAATGTTGTGCTGTGCTCCACAATACAAAGTCATGCCAGATTTGCCCTGCACCGACACGAATGGTCTTACTGTGCTCATCTTCAGCAAGATATTCAATACCCTGAATATCCATATGCAGCACAAGCGCATGAATATGTTCAGGCAATAACATATTGCTACCACCCGACAAAATCAAAACATTTAACTGATGCTGCTTGGCATAATTTAAGGCATTTACCAATTCTTCTGGGGACTGCACTTTAAGATAATGTGATGCAGTGGCATCAAGACTTAAGGTGTTAAAAGGCTTAAGTTGAATTTGTGTTTGAATATTCATGTGCTTAAACCTTTATTTCACATCGATCTGTTGTTTGAAAACTGTTTTTGAAAATACTGACCCACGCCAAACTGCTCGATTCACACTGATCAAGTACACGCTCAAAACCCTCCACCCCGCCATAATACGGGTCTGGTAAAGCTTGTTTGAGATAAGTTTGATCGTATTCACTCATCAATGCAATTTTTGACCGAATTTGACTTGCACCATATTCTATATGTGCTTGATCTGAAAGAGCTTGAATATTAGATAAATTTTCATGATCCATTGCCAAAATCAAATCAAATTCAATGAAATCTTGAGGCTTTAATTGGCGCGCACGCAAGGCTGATAAATCATAACCACGCTTTAACGCATGTTTCTGGCTACGTTCATCGGGCGCTTTTCCGGGATGATAATTACTGGTTCCCGCTGAATCAATCACAATATTGAGCTGATGTTCATCACAAAAATGTCTAAGCACAACTTCTGCCGTGGGAGAGCGACAAATATTTCCTAAACACACACATAACACCTTATATGGCGTTTTGGATGACATAACAACCTCGATAACTGCTTTATTTTCAGGTGTCTTATGTTAAGTTATTTATGGGATGAATCCTATAGAACGCTAAAACAATAATCTTGAATTTGATATCAAAAAGGATGCAATAGATGAGCCATTTTCAATTCCAGACCGTCTCGAATATTATTTCAGGGCTCGGCTCGATCTATGAGTTAAAGCAATTGTTGCAACAGCAGCCCTATAAAAAACTATTATTGGTCACCGATGCTGGAATGATTCAACAGCAATTGCATTTACCTATTATTGAAATATTGGAAACTATTCATCTTGATTATGTGATTTATTCTAGCGTTCAAGCAGACCCACCAGAACATATTGTTCTAGACGCTGTTCAATTCGCAAAGAATGAAAATGTCGATATTGTCTTAGGTTTTGGCGGCGGAAGTTCTCTAGATGTAGCCAAAGTCATTTCGGTTTTGGCACATCCAGAGCAGCAGCAAACGTTGCAAGATTTATATGGCGTCAATAATACAAAACAACCGCGATTGCCCTTATTTTTAGTTCCCACTACGGCAGGTACCGGTTCTGAAGTAACGCCTATTTCTATTGTCACTACCGGTGAAACCACAAAAACCGGAATCGTCTCGCCAGTTTTATTTGCTGACGTGGCCATTTTAGATGCCACATTTACCCAAAATTTGCCAGCTCACATTACTGCGGCAACAGGCATAGATGCGATGGTGCATGCCATTGAAGCCTATACCTCAAAAATAAAAAAGAATCCTTATGCAGATATGTTGGCCAAACAAGCTTTAAAACTGCTGAATCACAACTTAAGCCTGGTCTTGGCAGATGGGCAGAATTTGGCAGCACGTCAAAATATGCTGGTCGGCTCAATGCTTGCCGGACAAGCTTTTGCTAATGCTCCAGTCGCTGCGGTACATGCACTGGCTTATCCCTTAGGTGGGCATTTTCATATTTCGCATGGTCATAGCAATGCCTTGGTCTTAACCGAAGTTTTAAAATTTAACGCACCCAATGCAAAGCAACTCTATGCTGAATTGATGTGCTGGTTGGATCCCAAAAGTACCGGCAGTACCGATGGTTTATGCGATTTATTTATTGATCATATGCAAAATCATCTCGATAAAAGCGGTTTGATTTTAAAATTGAAAGATTTAAATGTTCCGGAAAATAAGCTTGAGCAATTGGCCAATGATGCCATGTTGCAAACCAGACTTTTACAAAATAATCCTCGGGAACTCCAGTTGCAGGATGCCCGACAAATTTATGAAGCTATTTATGCATAATTTGTTTTTTATTTATCTTCAAATCATTTTTAAATGATTTTTTTATTGTAATCAAAAAATCTTATAAATAAAAAACAATATCGCAAGGTCCTTTACTCGCCTGTAGATGGCCTTGCTTTTACCCGCTTGCATTCATTGATTTTTAACAGTACAAATGAACATAAATGACCTCTAGAAAATAAAATCACAATGAAGCAAATACCAAAACAACGCACGGATTTTTCATACTTCTTGCCCATTCAAACGCGCTGGTCAGATAATGATATCTATGGTCACGTGAATAATGTTACCTATTACAGTTATTTTGATACTGCAGCCAATGCCTTACTGATTGAAAAAGCAGACTTTGATATTCGATATTCCCCAGTGATTGGATTGGTGGTCGATTCAGCCTGCAGTTTTTTTCAGGAACTTTCTTATCCTGAAATTATTGAGGTCGGTGTGGTGATTTCCAAACTTGGCAATTCATCCGTGCAATATGATTTAGCGATCTTTAAACCGTTCCATGATGTCGCCTCTGCACAAGGTCATTTCGTACATGTCTTTGTGGATCGCCAGACACGAAAAAGCACCCCGATTCCAATCGAAATGCGGGATGCTTTATCTCAATATTGTGTAAATGAATAAACTTATTTGAGTTGAATATTCTGTATTTCAGCATCAAAGTTTTGCAGAAGATCCTTCACCGCTACTTCTGCATGAAGTAGCTCTGAAGCACGTGCATAGGCCTTTTCTTTACGTTGATTTTGCATGCTATACGGCGTGGTTGTTTCAACTTCGGCATATTTGACCTGAAAATGCGTATTGGGCCATTCAGTTTTCAAGGCTTGCTCTAAGGCATGTTGTAACTGATTCAACAATTGTTCATATTGCGGCGGAATCTGAAATAATGATTCACCATCAATCTGACCGGTCATTACCCCTTGTTGTGCCAATTCCTGCACAGCAGGCGTTAAAGTGCTATTTCTAAACCAGTATTCCCACTTATCTACGGTCCAATCACCTTCAAGCTGTTGAGGGGCAAGTCTTAAAATATCTTGGGGCATCAAGTTTGAATTTTGAGCCGATACAGTTTCAACCGCAACTCGCTTTTCCTCAAGACTCGGTTGTTCTAATTCAAGAATCGGCTCATCGACGATCTTGACTGCTGCAACTTCAGATACCGATTCAATCGGCATTTGTTCTTGGCTTAAGAATAAATCATCCTCTTGAGCAGCTATAGCAAGGTCATCTTGTGGTTTTACCATTTCCGCTTCTAACCCATCATTTAACGGTGCGATTTCATCAAATAGGAAATCATCACTGCTTGCTTCTTCTTGATCAGCGCTATTTATTACAGCATTGATGTCATCATTCGATTCATCTAAATCAAATAATGCATCTTCCGAAGCCGGATCAAAGACAATTTGATCTGAGCTTGCAGTTGAATTTGACTCAGTAAGCTCAGGCATCGGTTCATCCAAGAAATCATCTGAAGATGGTTCTTGAATTTGCGAACTTACTGATAATTGAATTTCTGCAATGGGTGCTTGATATTCTTCAACGTATGGTTGTGCATTTTGCACCGGCGCTTGAACGGCGACCTGTGGCGCTTGTTGCTGAACCTGCTGTGGTGCCGAGACCAAAACTTCATTCGGTTGCAATGGACGGAACGCAAGTAAGCGTAACACGCACATTTCAAAGCCTTGTTCTTGGGTCACAGCAAGTTGCAAGTCTGAGCGACCTTTACAAGCCACCTGATAATACAATTGTAAATCTTGTGCTGAAATCAGCTGCGACAATTGCATGATTTTTTTATTAATTTCAGCACTATATTTCAGGCTTAAATCTGGCAAATATTGCAGTAAAGCCAATTCATGCAGAGTAGAAATCAACTGGTCTAAAACCAGCGAAACATCTAAAGCCTGTTGTCTGAATTGCATCAACAATTCACTTACACGCTGCTTTTGATTTTGATGAATCGCCAAAACCAGATCATAAATAATGGTGCGGTCAATCAAGCCCAACATTTCTTTGACATCTTGATGCTGGATTTCACCTTGACCATAAGCAATCGCCTGATCGGTTAAAGACAATGCATCACGGAGTGAACCTTGTGCAGATTCAGCAATTTGCCAGATTGCGTCTTGTTCTGCCTGAATCTGTTCCTGATTTAAAATATGCGTCAGATGTTCAGTAATTTCATCTACAGCAAGCGGACGCAAGGTAAATTGCAAACAACGGGAAATGACGGTAATTGGAAGCTTTTGTGGATCGGTCGTTGCAAAAAGGAATTTGACGTGTTCAGGTGGTTCTTCCAGTGTTTTCAGTAACGCATTGAATGAATGCGTAGAGAGCATATGCACTTCATCGATCAGGTAAACCTTAAAACGACCCTGTGTTGGCGCATACGGAACATTATCCAGTAGTTCACGTGTATCTTCAACTTTGGTCCGAGAGGCAGCATCAATTTCAATTAAATCAATAAAACGACCTTCATTGACTGCTTTACAGGTTGGACATACTTCACACGGTGTAGAGGTCACCCCAGTTTCACAGTTCAAGCACTTTGCCAAAATACGTGCAATCGTCGTTTTACCTACGCCACGTGTGCCGGTAAATAAATACGCATGGTGTAAACGACCACGTTCCAAGGCACTGGTCAGTGCTCGTGACACATGGTTTTGTCCAACCAGTTCATTAAAATTACGTGGACGATATTTACGCGCAAGTACTTGATACATGTATGCTCCTTTTTACAGGTCTAAGCATACTGTTTTTTTGACGAAGAGTGAATGAACAATCTGCAAAAGCCTTCAATCAAATGCGAGATAAGTAGAACTATTTTTTCGATTTTGCAATAACTTAAACAAATGGACTAAACCTTCTTTTCTAAAATAAAATCATCTTCCGCGTTATAAATATTACCGGTCTGATCTTCCAGAATTTCAAGCAGTTGCTGATCTAAATCGACATAGATTAAATTGCGGGTTTTGACCTGCATTAATTCCAGTTGGGTCTGTTCGCTATTGCTAAATCGGAAATTACCTTTAATAGTTTCGATCTCATTATGACCACTTAAACTTTCACGTTTTAAAATATAGGTTTTGTCCTGATTGAGCACTAAATCTACAGCCATGCCGGGACATTCCTCACAACGTGAAATACAACTCATACACGGCGTCGTGCCTTGATATTTCCCGACCCATTTCGCAACTATGACTTTCTGCTCTGCGACAGTATTTTCCTGCTTGTTACTTTCACTACTCGTTTGCTTAGAATCCTGACAGCCCAACAACACAGAAGAAGCAATTAAGGGAATAAGAATCGGCTTTTTCATCAGCACAACTTAAGCTAAAAATTTTGGTATGAGGAAAATATCACACTTTTACCGAATTTATGCCTTCAGAATATGCATTTACATTTCCAAATAATATGCTGCTTAAAACCAGCCCTTACGCCCTTTTAATGCCGCATCTGCACAACGTAAGGTTTCTTGGGTTAAACCCCACAGACGATAATCACCCGTGATCGAACCTGTAGCAAAATTATGGGTATAGGCGAAACTTAGATTACGTTCAGGGTCACACCATGCACCAGAACCATTAAAACCCATATGCCCGAAACCTGTTGATGATTTCCCTAAAGTTAAAACCCGGTGATAGCCCAAACGCCAATGCATCGGTAAGGGCATAATACGGTCACGCTGGGTATATTGAACTGTGCTTAAAGCTTTAAAGATCTCAGGACGAATCAATTGCTGACCGTTCCATTCACCAGAATTCGCCAGCATGGCATAAATTTTTGCCAGACTATTCGCGGTGAAAACTCCATTTGCAGCGGGAATCACCGCTTTTAAACCTTCATCACTAAAAAAACTAAATTTCTTCATCCCTTTGGGAATCATGGCATCTTGAAAATCTTGAGGGTTCTGTCCTGACCATTCAATTGCCTTATCGAAGACTGAAGCTCTCTTTGGTTTCGGTTTTGCTTGTAATGCAGGTTTTGGTTCTGTTCTTAATTTTGCCAATGGTCTTGCAACCCGAGCCAACTCAGATTCTGCAACGCCAAAGTACGCGCCATCTAAAGCTAAAGGTTCAACCAAATACTGTTGCATTAAATCCGATAAAGATTTTCCAGTGGCTTTTTCTAATACTCCCCCTACTTGCCAGCCAAACGTTAAGGGTTGATAAGCGGCATCTATACCTATTTCAAAGCGTGGTTTGGCTTTGGCAATGACATCCAGCATATGGTTCCAATCCGCCATTTCCGATGCATCAGTAATATGATTACGAATGTCATATAAGCCACTTTGATGGCTGAGGATATGTCTTAAAGTGATTTTTTCTTTACCATTCTGTGCAAATTCAGGCCAATACTGTGCAACTGGCGTGTCGTAATCCAGGAAACCTTCACTCACTAAAATATGAGCCAGTGTCGAAAGTACACCTTTGCCAGTGGAATAGCACACTGACAGAGTATCGGATTGCCAGTTTTCAGTTTTTGATTTTTTACCTGTGTAAATATCAACGACTTTTTGTCCCTGAAAATACACCACTAGAGCTGCCCCACCTTGTTCAGTCCGTGCATCCTGCATCCGGCTAAATTGTTTGGCGAGGTTTTTAAAACGCTTATCCACTATGCCTTGATAATTTTCTGTATTGGCGAAGATATATTGTTTTATTGTGTTCATTAAACTGTGCTTTCCCTAAACCAGTCATTATTTACCCAGAGCTTAAAACAAAAAAGCCTAAATCAGCAGTGACTTAGGCTTTGGTCTTATAAGGCTTTAATACGACCCGAGACATGCGGTTTTTGATTCTTGCTATTTCGAATCAGGAATTCAATATCCTTACCTTTATTGGCAGTTAAAAACTCAACTTTTGAAGGTAAATACATCGGCAATTTAAACCAAACATCCGCTTCATAGCTGTCTGGAAGCGTCAAGCTCGCAAGTGCTTTGGCTTTGCTCCACATGCCGTGGGCAATGGCCTGTTTAAAACCAAAGGCTTTTGCGGTAATGGCATGAATGTGAATCAGGTTAAAATCACCCGAAGTCAAGGCATAACGGCGACCGGTATTTTCCGATACATTCCATTCTGCTTGCATTTCATACGCAGGTGCTTTTGATTCAGCCACTTTTGCTGCAACTTTGCCATTGGTTTTTTGACGCGCTAGATAAGTGGTTGTACCTTCCATTACCACATCATTGCCTACTTTTGCAGTGGTGATAAAGTCAAACTGAATACCTTTGTCATGTGGCTGCAATTCACCAAACTTGCAAGACAACGTCAGCTGTTCATTTACCCCAACTTTACGAGTCTGCTTAATCTGGTTACGAATATGTACCAAGCCTAAAATCGCAAATGGAAAAGCCTCAGTGGTCATCATGTGCATTTGCAGGCTTTGCGACAGCACCGCTAAATAAATTGCAGGAATATAACCGTTATTTTTAAAGCCACAGACTTCGTTGTAAGCTTTGAGATGTTTTTGATCGACCTTGAATGAATCCACCACATATTCAACTTGCGGTAGCACTTTTTCACCCTTCGGCTTTTTAAAAATCAAGCCTTGAATCACTTTCGGATAGGCTAAATAAGGTTTTGGAAGTTGACTAAAATGGCGAGTATTCATACTGAACCTTTATTAAATTCTTTTAAGAAGTCCTCTCTCCCTTTTAGGGAGAGAGTTAGAGAGAGGGTTTTTAAAATAAATAATATCTCCAGATCAATTAATCCCTCCCGACCTCCCTTTAAAAAGGGAGGAGAAGTCCCCTCTTTAAAAAAGGGGGATTTAGGGGGAGTATTAAGCACCCAACAAGCTTTGACCACACACACGAACCACGTTGCCATTTAAACCTGTAGAAGCAGAAGATGCAAATAATGCAATCGTTTCAGCAACATCGACAGGTAAACCACCTTGGCTCATCGAGTTCATACGGCGGCCTGCTTCACGAATCGCAAATGGAATTGCAGCTGTCATTTGAGTTTCAATAAAACCAGGTGCAACGGCGTTAATGGTTACACCATTTTTCAATAATGGCGCAGTGAATTTAACCACCCCAATGACACCCGCTTTAGATGCTGCATAGTTGGTTTGACCTAAATTACCTGCGATACCTGAGATAGAAGATACACACACAATACGACCATTTGTATTGAAGCCATCATTTTCAAGAAGGTAATCATTGACACGCTCAATTGCAGATAAGTTAATGTTAATCACCAGATCCCATAACTCAGGCTTCATGTTTGCCAAAGTTTTGTCACGGGTAATCCCTGCGTTATGCACGATAATATCCAGACCGCCTTGAGCAGCTGCTGCAGCTTTGATTTTTTCACCAGCGTCGCTTGCTGTAATATCAATGGCTAAAGTCGAACCACCAATTTCACCGGCAACACGATCAAGGTCAGCCTGTTGTTGTGGAACGTCCAAGCAAATCACATGCGCGCCATCACGTGACAATACATGGGCAATCGCTTCACCGATCCCACGGCTCGCACCTGTGACAACAGCTGTTTTACCCGCAAGTGGTTTTGCCCAGTCGATATCTACAACATCTGCTTTAGAAACACGGATCACCTGACCTGACACATAAGCAGAACGTGGAGACAATACAAAACGAACTGTAGATTCCAGGTTTGCTTCAGCACCTTCATCGACATAAACCAGTTGAGCCGCAATACCTTTCTTGAATTCCTTACCGACAGATTTCACAAAACCTTCAAGTGCACGTTGTGCAATGGCTTGTTTTACTGTTTTTGCAGTTTCAGGGGTGATACCGACCACTACAACACGACCAGACGTTTGGATTTGACGTGCAATCGGATTAAAAAAGTTATAGAGTTCTTTGAGTTGTTCAGAATTTTGAATACCCGATGCATCAAAAATCACTGCTTTAAACTTAGATTCTTTGTCACCTTCATTAAATGCACTCAGGCTTAAACCTGTTTTTGCAGCAGCTTGTTGTAATTCAGTATTGTTACCTGCATAGCTGTTGGCATGAATATTTGCAAGAACTTGCGCAATTGAACCCGATAAAGTTGAAGATGGCGCAGCACCAAATAAAACTGCCCCCTTAACCACCGGAGTTGCCGATTCAAAACGATCTAAAGAAATCGGTGATGGCAAACCTAAATTTTTGATGACAAATTTACCAATAGGAGATTTTGCGAATGTTTGGTATTGGTCAGTCATGTTTATTATCTCTCATACAAATTAATTTTTGATGGATTTAAAGATATCCTTTTAACTTCAATATGATGTCTAGAGTCTTATATTTCAATACATCCATCAGTTTCCATGGAATCATACTTGAGTTAAACAATGGATGTCTTGACCTGAATGCTTTGTGTAATGTCATTGCAGTCAATTCAGCTGTTTTTAAATTGTGTTAATGTACACGCCAAGAATACCGTAAAATGCTTGGAAAAGCCTTATGAGCAATACAACTCAAGAAAATCCAACAGTTGAAAATTCTGCTACGGAAACTATGTCAAATACATCAAAAAGTACCACGCGTACAACTAAAAGTTCTGGCACTGCCACAAAATCAGCAAGCAAGACGACCCGACCTCGTTCAACGTCGCCGCGTAGTAAAAGTACTGCTTCCACTACAAAAAAATCTGAATCTACAATTCAAACCGCTGTTCAACAGGATAAATCCATGAGTCAAAACACTGTTCGCCGCGTTGCTATTATCGGTGGTAACCGTATTCCTTTCGCTCGTTCAAACGGCGCTTATTTCACTGCTTCTAACTCAGACATGTTTACCGCAGTTTTGAATGGTCTGGTTGAACGTTTCAACCTGCAAGGTCAACGCCTAGGCGAAGTAGTTGCAGGCGCTGTTTTAAAACACAGCCGTGACTTTAACATGACTCGTGAATGTGTGTTAAACACTGAACTTGCTCCAGAAACACCTGCTTACGATATTCAGCAAGCCTGTGGTACTGGCTTACAAGCTGCATTCTTGGTTGCCAATAAAATTGCCTTGGGTCAAATTGAAGTCGGTGTTGCTGGTGGTGTAGATACTACTTCTGATGCACCAATCGCGTTCGGTGATGGTTTACGTAAAGCTTTACTTGAATTGAACATTGCAAAAACAGCTAAAGACCGTTTAAAAGCTTTAACTAAAATCAACCTGAAAGATTTAATGGATGCACCTAAAAATGGTGAGCCACGTACAGGTCTTTCTATGGGTGACCATCAAGCGATCACTGCACTTGAATGGGGTATTTCTCGTGAAGCGCAAGACGAACTTGCTGCATCTTCACACCAAAAAATGGCGGCTGCATATGAAGAAGGTTTCTTCGATGACTTGATCACCCCATTCTTAGGTCTAGAACGTGACAACAACTTGCGTCCTGATTCAACTGCAGAAAAACTGGCAAAACTTAAACCGGCATTTGGTAAAGGCGATGCGCGTACCATGACTGCCGGTAACTCTACTCCGCTTACTGATGGTGCATCATGTGTACTGTTAGCTTCTGAAGAATGGGCGAAAGAAAATGGTCACGAAATTCTTGCTTACCTGACATTCCAGGAAACGGCTGCAGTAGATTTCGTTGAGAAAAAAGAAGGCTTATTGATGGCACCTGCGTATGCGGTTCCACGTATGCTTGAACGTGCAGGTATTACACTTCAAGACTTCGACTACTATGAAATCCATGAAGCATTTGCATCGCAAGTCCTTTCTACATTGAAAGCTTGGGAAGATCCAAAATTCTGTAAAGAGCGTTTAGGTTTGGATGCTCCACTGGGTTCTATTGACCGTAGCAAATTGAACGTTAAAGGTTCATCTTTAGCAGCTGGTCACCCATTTGCTGCAACTGGCGGTCGTCTTATCGCGACTGCAGCAAAACTGATTAACCAGAAAGGTTCAGGTCGTGTGCTTGTTTCGATCTGTGCTGCGGGTGGTCAAGGTATAACAGCGATTATTGAAAAATAATCTGGCTAATTTCACGTTGTAAGCAAAAATCCCTCGGAAGTTTAATTTTCGAGGGATTTTTAATTCGCCATTTATGTTAATAACAAAATGATTCACTTATATAGCAATAATTAATTTCCCTTTAATTGCTGATGAGTCGGATTGAGTCTTAAATGATTTTCAATAGCGTCATAACACCACTGGAAAATAAAGGTATAAACCAAAATACACAGGGTCATACTCAAATCGAGCATAATGGCCTGCCCAATGTTCATCTCCATCGCATAAGCCACCATGGGAATGGTGGCTAACATCAGGCCACCTTCAAAACCGATCGCATGCAGAATACGCACACCAACCGTTCTTTTCCGTTGACGTTTGGCTTCAAACTTTTCAAAGAAATGATTAAAGGTCATATTCCAAAATACTGAAGTTACCGCCATCACAACACCGAGTGTTCCAGTCACCTCCATCGGCATATCGAAAATAAAGCTTAAAGCAATCGCAATGATGACCAACAGGATGATCTCATAACTCAGCGCATGGAAAATCCTTCTTTTGGAAAAAAACATTTTAATACTCATTCATTGGGGTGAAGGCATTTTATTTTGATATTATTGATTAATCGAATTAGATTCTTTCAAAAGTTTTGATAGATGAATATTAACCAAGAACAACTAATTATTTTTAAGACCGTGATTGAAAGCGGTTCATTTTCTGCTGCCGCGAGAAAGCTGGGAAAAGTCCCTTCTGCGGTGAGTATGTCAATTGCCAATCTAGAAATTGATCTAAATTTATCGCTGTTCCATCGTGTTGGACGTGAGCCTGTTCCAACCCCACAAGCGCTGACCTTGTATGAAAAAACCGAACAACTGTTAATCGAAATCAATCAGTGGAAACAACATGCTTTTGCCTTAAGCGAAGGCTTGGAATCAAGTTTGAATATTGTGGTGGTATCCGAATTGTTACACACACATTGGACTGACTATATTTCACTGATCGAAAAACAGTTCCCCGAATTGCAAATCAATATTTTTTCAGCACCGCAAGAGGATGCTTTAAAAATGCTGCTCAATCAGACGGCGCAATTGGCACTGATGTTTGAACGTGAACAATTGGAAAGTCGTGAGCAGTTTGTCGAACTGAAACGTGAAGCCTTGGTACCGGTCGCTGCAATTGATTCGCCTTTAGCTGCATTTGAACAAGTCAGCTATGAGCAAATGTTGCAAAGCCGGCAAATTGTGGTGGCCAGTCGTGACCGCACCATTAAACCTGAATTGTTATTTTCAAAAAAATATTGGCGTACAGACAATAATCTGTCTGCCTGTTCCATGATTATGCAGGGTTTGGGCTGGGGCGTTTTACCTTTGGAAATGTTAAATCAAAATCCACATATTAAGCAGCAACTTAAAATTCTTAACTTTTTAGATTTCAGTCCTAAATTCGAATATTTTGTTGATTTGGTCTGGAGTCGGGAAAGTCAACTGGGGGCAGCTGCTCGTTTTTTGATTAATCACATCAGAAATTCGCGAAAAAACACAAAATAGACAGGCCTTATACATGCTTTTTACTTGGGTTAAAAGCAGATTGTGATATAACAAATATAGGGAAATAACTTTAAGAACTAGACCAATGACTCAATCAGCCTTAAACCAATTAAAAAGCCTCACAACGATTGTTGCCGACAGTAGCGACCTTTCCGCTATTCAAAAATTCCGTCCCTTGGATGCAACAACTAATCCTTCACTCATTACCGCTGCCGCAAATCTGCCTGAAAATAAGCAACTGATTGAAGATGCATTTGAGCAGGCAAAATCTGAAGGTTATAGCGGCGATCTTTTAGTTGAACGTACCATTGATATTCTGACGGTTAAATTCGGCGTTGAAATTCTTAAGCTGATCGAAGGTCGTGTTTCGACTGAAGTCGATGCTGCCCTTTCTTACGATACCGATGCCACGATTGCCAAAGCCAAAGAATTACTGGCTTTGTATAAAAATTATGGTATCGATCAAAATCGTATACTGATTAAAATCGCTTCAACCTGGGAAGGTATTCAGGCAGCCAAAGCATTAGAGGCAGAAGGCATCCACTGTAATCTGACACTGTTGTTTGGTTTGCATCAAGCTCAAGCCTGTGCTGATGCCAATGTGACCCTGATCTCACCGTTTGTCGGTCGTATTTTAGATTGGTACAAGAAAGCTGAAAATGTAGATCACTACCCGATTGATAAAGATCCGGGTGTACTTTCAGTGAAGCAAATTTACCATTTCTATAAACAGCACTGTATTAAAACGGAAATTATGGGTGCAAGTTTCCGCAGTATTGACCAAGTCCTAGGATTAGCGGGCTGTGACTTATTGACAGTATCGCCAAACCTTTTGGCAGAGCTTGAACAAGATCAACGTGAAGTCGTTCCTCAGCTTTCAAACAATCATGCACAAGCCCATTGCCAGCGTATCGTTACACCTTTAACCAAGGAAACATTTAAAGAGCAAATTGAACATGACTTAATGTCTTCGCAACTTTTACAAAGTGGGATTGATGGCTTTATTAAGGCCCGTGAACAATTAAGTACATTACTTCGCCAATCTTTTGGCTTAGATGCTGAAATACAAGCTTAAAATATCAATATTGCACCATCAAAAAGCCGATTTTGTTATAGTGAACAGGTCGGCTTTTTTGATCGTTTGAGAGTGTATTTATTGTGTTCGGCATTACCGATCTTACCACCTATATTATTGGTACAACCTTAATTGTGTTATTGCCCGGACCCAATTCCTTATACGTGATGTCCATCGCTTCACGTTTTGGCATTAAAGCCGGTTATAAAAGTGCATTCGGTGTTTATACCGGTGACATTGTTTTAATTTTACTCACTGCGCTTGGTGCAGCTTCCTTACTGCATGCTTTCCCCTGGTTATTCACCTTACTGAAAATTATTGGTGCACTTTATCTGAGTTATTTAGGGATAAAATTGCTCATAGCAGCTTATCACACCTGGAATTCCGCACACTCACAGAAAGAAATCGCTACAGCTGAAAAAAATATTGAGCAACTCCATCCTTTTAAAACAGCATTAACCATTAGCATTTTAAATCCTAAAGCAATTCTGTTTTATTTATCCTTCTTCGTTCAATTTGTTGATCCGGCTTATCCCTATCCTGCAATTACCTTTGCTGTGCTTGCGCTGGTATTACAAATCATTAGTATGAGTTATTTAACCATCCTGATTTTTTCAGGGGCCAAACTGGCAACTTACTTTACCCAGCGCTATAAAGTGACGGCATCATGTGTAGCGGCTGTCGGTCTTTTATTCTGTGGTTTCGGGATTAAACTTGCGACTTCTACCCTATAAATTTCAGGCTTGCTTAAATAATTTAAGCCCATAAATACGCGATATATTATTTCGATTATGCCTTTGCGCTTAAAAATGAAAGGCGTATGATTATTACGCTTTTCAAGTATTATAAAATAATCACCGTAAAGGATTTATGCAAAATTTTCTCAAAGACTTTTCTGTTCCTGCTGTATTTGCAGGTTTCATTACCTTTCTGATTGGCATTAGTGTTTCTGCGGTTTTAGTCATTCAAGCTGCACAAATATTAGGAGCAACTCCAGAGCAAATCACCTCCTGGTTTTGGGCCTTAGGTTTAGGGATTGGACTCTCGGGTTTAATTTTATCGTGGAAGTTTAAATATCCTGTTGCGACCTCTTGGTCTACTGCTGGGCTTGCACTCATTTTAGCAACGGGTAGCGGCTATAGCTTATACGAAGCCATTGGTGCATTTTTCATTAGTGGGCTACTCACCGTGATTTTAGGTTTTTCAGGTATCTTTCAGAAAGTTTTGTCCTATATTCCACAAAGCTTAACCAGTGCCATGCTTGCCGGCGTATTACTCAAATTTGGTATCGCGCTTTTTGCCAGTATGCAAAATGATTGGGGATTTATTCTTTCACTTTTAGCCGTTTACATTCTATCTAAACGACTGTCACCACGTTATAGCATCGTGATTACGGTAATTGCCGGACTAGTCCTTTGTCCAGTGTTTATGGAGTTTCATACTCCAGTTTTACAATGGAGCTTAGCCAAACCTGTATGGATCACGCCTGAGTTTAGCTGGTCAGCTATTTTAGGTTTAGCCCTACCTTTATTTGTGATTAATATGGCATCGCAATATTTGCCTGGAATTGCCATGATTAAAAGCTATGGTTATCAACCTCATGTAAATCAGCTCATTGGCTGGACCGGGGTTACTCAAACGCTACTTGCCCCTTTTGGTTGCTACAGCGTTAATATTGCGGCTATTAGTGCTGCAGTCAGTTTAGATGATCAAGTGCATCCTGATCCTAAAAAACGTTATATTGCAGGAATGAGCTGTGGTTTTTTTTATATTTTGATGGGCATTTTCGCGGCAACCTTAACCAGTTTACTGATGTCTTTTCCACCTATTTTTATTGTGGCCCTTGCAGGAATTGCTTTATTTGGCACCATCAGTCATAACATCGCCATCGCCTTTCAAGATGTCAGTGAACGAGAAGCCGCTTTAATGACCTTCTTGTTCAGCGCTTCAGGAATACAATTCTTTGGCATTGGTTCAGCATTTTGGGGATTATTATTTGGTTTTGCGGTGTCTATCATTTTGAAGTTTAGAATCTTGAGATAATATATAAAAAGAAATCACATAAAATACGAGAACTAAAAGGCTTGGACCAACTTGAGTAAAACCTTCAGATTTACCCCCAAAAATATGTATTCAATCTTTCAAATGTAAAATGACACCAAGCACTTTTTAAAAAAATGCAGGACTATATTTTTGAATAAATTGAATGGTTTGTTCAAATGTTTGCTGACTTGCCTTTTTACTCATCATGAATTGATATTCATGTACCAAAAACTCTTTGGAGTCTGGATAAAATACGTCGGTCACGGGTATTTTTTGATTCATTAATGCTTGTACAAAAGGAACCGATTGGGTTTTGGTTAAGAAGTCTTTATTTCCACCACTAATAAATACCGGCGGATAATTTGCTGTTAAATATTGAATCGGAGAAATACTTTTTAAAAATTCCGCATCGTCTTTTTTATTGCCTGTATAGGCTTGAACCAAGTTAAATACGCCCCATTCAATTAATTTCAGTTCATTGGGTGCAGTATTGATAAAAGCATTCATATCATAAATACCGCAATGTAAAATCAAGCCTTTAATCTGGTCGCGTTGAATCAATGGCGTAATATTAGACTGCCGCGCAAAATCAG
Source organism: Acinetobacter sp. ANC 5378 (assembly GCF_013004315.1). NCBI lineage: Bacteria > Pseudomonadati > Pseudomonadota > Gammaproteobacteria > Moraxellales > Moraxellaceae > Acinetobacter > Acinetobacter sp. ANC 5378. Next base: position 83,044 of record NZ_JABERK010000039.1, on the reverse strand, counting down.
GATTACTGATTAACGCTGCATAATGACTGGCTAAATTCGCACCTGCAGAATCACCCGCCAAATAAATTTGATTAGCATTAATATGATATTCCTGCGCATGCTCGGTTATAAATTTTAAAGCCTGATTAATTTGTAGCAGCTGATTTGGATAAATCACTTTGGGTGCAAATTGATATTGCACTGAAACCACGTTATAACCTTGATCAGCCAAAAGTTTAAAGTAACCTCGCGCGTGCTCTTTAGAACCTGAAACCCATCCACCGCCATGAATCCAGACTACGGTTGGACGCGGCTCAAGCTGCATCACATTTTTGGGCTGATACACATCCAAAGTTAATGATGCTTCCTGCATATACATTATATTTTTCTGTACCAAAATCTCTTGTGGTGCATATTTATCGATCATCTTTTTTTTGCACATTGGTGGAAGCATTAAAAACACTCGCAATCACCTTGGTATTACTTTGTGTATTCTGACAACCACTACTGTGTAGAACAGCAATTAGACACAGACTTAAACTTAAAAATTTTGAATACACAGGCTTCCCTTATTGAACTTATTTCGCCTGCAATTTGCTGGAGACGGTCACATTTTTGGGCATTTTAATCCCTGTTTAAACATTTAGAAATACTTATGCGAATGTTGAGCTTTTCACTCAGATTTAAATGCAAAACAGAACACACTTATATCCATGATATTTATATAATTTAATGAATTTTAAATCATTTTTCACAGACTAAATTGATCATTTAAAGACAATGTGCTATCTATAATTGATAGCTACATAATAAACACCAAGGAACAAGTCTTATGTCTTATCAAAATATTTTAGTTCCAGTTGACGGTTCTGACATTTCATTATCTGCAGTTAAAAATGCGGCTCAGATTGCCCAAGCTTTTGGTGGCCAATTAACATTAATCAGTTTAGTCACTGAAGACCCGTTTTCTGATGCAGACTTTTACTATCCGTCTCCCATTATGAAAGAATATTTCGTTCAGGCATATGCCAATGCTGAAAAAGCATTGAAACAGGCTCAAGCCATTGCCAGCGAAAATGGTATTTCTGCCAACACTCAAATCGTGAAAGGGAATGTTTCTGAAGAGAGCATTATTGAAACCACAGAAAAATTGAAAATTGATCTGATTGTTATGGGTTCGCATGGTCGCAAAGGTTTTCAAAAGTTCTTGTTGGGCAGCTTTGCTCAAGATGTGTTAAAAGGCACAAAACTTCCGGTTTTAATTGTTAAAGAATAAGTATTGATCAATAAACCCTACAATTGATGTGGGGTTTATTTGGGTCGTTTAATGATCCTCTCATTTGTCATAATGACTGACTGTCACAATTAAAAATCTTTCCAATTCAGCTATATTCATAAGGATAATTTCATGACTTATAAACATATTTTAGTTCCAGTAGATGAATCTCCTATTTCTTATGCAGCTGTTGAACAGGCATTATCCTTAGCCAATGCACTTCATTGTCAAGTCACCATTACCAGTGTGATTGCTGTAGATCCATTTGTGGGTGTGGACTTTTATAAAGTCGCACCTGGAATTACAGATTACTTTATACAGGCTGAAAAGAATGCGCAGTTGCGCTTGGCTGAGATCAAGCAATCATTCATTCGAGATAGCATTGATGTGGATACTAAAATTATTCGAGGTGTATCGCCTGCTGAAGGAATCATTCATGTGGCTGATGAAGTCGGTGCTGATTTAATTATTATGGGCTCGCATGGCCGTACAGGATTCAAAAAATTAATGTTAGGCAGTGTGGCGCAAGCCGTACTCACCCAATCGCCAATACCGGTATTGATTGTAAAAGTTTAACCATTAAAAAAGTCCCTAAATTTAGGGACTTTTTATTTGATCAGTAATAAAAGCGTCTATCTTTTAAATTCCATAAAACTAACTGTCTTTATCCAAGGCATGGGGAGCAACTTTTTTATCTGGATCATGATCACCATCACTCTTTTGACATGCTGATAACCCCATTAACATGCTTAAGCTGATGGTTAACCTAAATATTGTTTTAATCATAGTCTTCCCTCATACATTTTCTAGTACCGGTCTAACTATAAAATAATCAATTCACCCATAATGATCAGTAAGCCTTTTATTTAGATTTGTATCACCTACACTTATTCTAACTAAAGGATAATTTTCTCAATCAGTTTAAGTTGCAACCTTAATGACAATGCACAGGATTTATTTGGAAATGTACTGATGCAAAGTTTGTAGATAAGTTTCTGCTTCAATTTTGTTGTCAAAAGTTTTTTGGTACGTTCCCATAGCCTGAATATTATTCGGCGTATATTCAATCACTACAATAAAATGTCCATCACTGGTACTTTTTGAAACTCGAATAGCAATAATATGTTGAGAGTTTAAATAAAAACCATCTTCAATTTTAACTAACAAAACCAACCTCCAGTCTACTTAATAAAACGACAGGCTTAATCCAATGAAAGTCTGCTAAATAAACAAAAGCCCATCTTAATATGAGCTTTAATATTATAATTTTACGCCATAAATGTGATTTAATCGACACTTTTAAAATGATCATTCAATAGAAAATATGTCTTATGATTTTATTTTTTAATTTAGTTATTCTAAACACCAGATCATTTATTCTTTCATTAAACTGCATTCTAAAAATAAAAAGCCTTTTCTCGGTTTTAATCAAGAAAAGGCTTTTTAGTCATTTAATAAATACTCAGTTAGATACTCAACATACTATTTAAAGTTTCTGAAACGTTTTTAGATTTCACTTGTGGTTTTAGAGCTTCCAGCGCAGTTTTGACTTCTGTACGTTGTGGCTCTGCCAAGGTGTACCAGCGAGAAAGCACTTGCAGTAAACGCGAACCGACAATCGGGTTTTTCTCATCCAGATATTTGGCCAAATCAATAAAGTGTTGAACACCAAAGCTCCATGTATTGACTGGGTTGGCATTTAAACCACCACTCACTGAACGAATACGGTTTGGTGTACCCAAATCATAATCAGGGTGCGAGGTTAAGTATTTGATGGTTTCTGCATTTGCTTTCGGATGTGCTGCCTGAACCATAAACCATTGATCTAAAGACAAAGCTTCATCTTCAAAGCGGCTATAGAAGTCTGCCAAAGCTTCTTGGGCTTGTGGTGCATCATTCCAAACCAAAACTTTAAGCGCACCCAAACGCTCAGACATGTTACCTGTATGATACTGCTCATAAGCGAGGTCAAAGGCATAGGCATCACCCTGACGTGCGATCATACCGAGCATGATGTTTCTGAGTGCACGAACACCCATCGCTTGAGAGAATTCACTTTGCATATCTGGATCTAATTCCAGGTAAGTCTCTTTGCAGAAGGCACCCAATTCACGTGCCAATGTGTCTAGCAAAGCATTACGCTGTTCTTGAATCACTTCAGGACGATACTCACTGTCGATCCGGCTACCCAAATAGCCTTCTGTAGGGACATCAAACAAGCGTGATGCCAGCAGTGGATCTTTTTGAATGACTTCCGGCAGAGTATTTTTCATGGCTTGGATATAAATATCAGCATCATGGCCATTTAATAAAATACGTTCCAGCAAAGTTTGAGTGGCTTGCCATTGGTTGAAACCGTTGGTTTCATATTGCATCAAGAAAGCCAGTTCTTCATCGGAATAGTTAAATTCAAGATTGACCGGTGCAGAGAAATTACGCAGCAATGACACCACAGGTTTTGCGGTTACGCCGGTAAATTCAATGGTTGCCTCATTTTGATCAAATAAATACACGCCATCTTTAACACCATTTTCAAATAGTGCTTCAGATTGCAGCGTATATTGCTCACCTGTTTCTGCATTAAACAGTGCTAAAGCCACTGGAATTGGAACAGCTTTTAGGTTTGGATATTTATGATGATCTTTTAACGATTGCTTAAAGCTTAAACAATAAGTTTGAGTTGCAGCATCGTATTCGCCTTTGGCTTCCAGTTTTGGTGTGCCTGGTTGGTTGTACCAAATCAGGAAGGCAGATAAATCGACACCAGAACCCGCAGTCAATGCTGAAACCCAGTCTTCTACTGTCACTGCCTGACCGTCATGACGACGGAAGTATTCGTCGGTGCCTTGACGGAATTTTTCTTTACCCAGCAAGGTTGCCATCATGCGGTTAATTTCCGCACCTTTTTCATACACCGTTGCGGTATAGAAGTTATTAATTTCCACAAAGTGATCTGGACGTGGCGGATGCGATAACGGACCTGAATCTTCAGGAAATTGGTGTGCTTTCAATACCGCAACATCATCAATACGTTGTACCGCAGCGGACTGTAAATCTTCCGAGAAAGACTGATCACGGAATACCGTCAAACCTTCTTTTAAACAAAGCTGGAACCAGTCACGGCAAGTAATCCGGTTACCGGTCCAGTTATGGAAGTATTCATGTGCAATTACAGACTGCACCCGCATAATTGCGGCATCAGTGGTGAATTCTTCATCGGCAAGCACACAAGACGTATTAAAGATATTTAAACCTTTATTTTCCATGGCCCCCATATTGAATGCGCTGGTTGCCACAATCATATAGTTGTCCAGATCATACGGACGACCATAATGTTCTTCATCCCATTGCATAGAATGTTTCAAGGCTTCCATGGCAATGTGACATTTTGGAATATCTTTTTCTACCGCATAAATTTCTAAAGAAACATTGCGACCTTCTGAAGTCACATAAGAATCTTTCAGAACCGCCAAATCACCAATCACGCAGGCAAACAAATAGCTTGGTTTCTTGGTCGGATCTTCCCAAATGGTGTAGTGACGACCTTCACCTGCTTCACCCGCTTCCATCAAGTTACCATTGGCTAAAAGTACCGGGAATTTTTTATCGGCTTCTACGCGTGTGGTAAAGACAGACAGGACATCCGGACGGTCTGGATAGAAGGTGATTTTGCGGAAACCTTCAGGTTCGTTTTGGGTGACAAATAAATCATCGCCAGCTTGGTACAAACCTTCAAGCTGGGTGTTGCTTTCAGGATGAATCACCACTGCAGTTTGAAGAATGACTTCATTTGGTGCATGGGCAATCACCAGCTGTTCAGCATCCAGTGTGTAGTCTGCTTCGGTTAATCGCTTACCGTTTAAAGTAATGCATTTTAATTCCAGGTCACGACCCAACAGAACTAAATCCCCTGCTGTCTGGCGCTTCATCACCAATGTTGCATTTACATCGGTATGATCTGTATGAACCTGAATATCCAAGTTGATTGAATCAACCCAAAAAGAGGGTTTTTGATAGTCTTTTAAATAAACAGTTTGGTCTGCTTCAACCACTGGGTTTGCCGCGATATTCATATAATGTCCTAATCCTGTAGTTCTTGAGCCAAGACTTTGTTTTGTGTGAATGCTTCGATCATACGACAACTTTCACAATCTGTCTGTGCGATTGATTTGAGTTATATATGGGCGCATTGCTCACAATTTTCAATTCGTTGTCTGAACATCGGTACAATTAATATTTCAGTCGCTTACTTATCATACGTGCAGTTAAAAATCATGCGCCATAACTCCAACGTCTTTCAGAAATATAAGTAGAAAATCTCTGTATTTTGATATCTCTTTATATTATTTGAGCAAGATTTAGCTGGCTTATAAACTGGCATAACTCAAAGTGACAGATATTTTCAAGATGAATACATTTTGAGCACGTTTCTTGCTTGTATATATTTGTGTAAAGCGCACTATAAAATCAGATCAAAATTAGAAGAGGTGTCCCATGTATTTAAAAGACCATATTGTCCGTGTGGAAAATATCAAGACCATGCAAACTCTCGACGCTGCCGGAATCGATCATAAAGTGATTGCCATGTTTATGAGCTGTGAAGGTATTCCAATGCAATCGCCCGATATTTGCGCAATTTTGAACAATTACGATTCATTAGGCAGCAAAAAAATTCCCTCTAAAAAGGTTCAGGCGTTAATCAATGCAAAGCAACTAGGCGAGGAGGATGAGTCATTACCTTGCCCTGCTTCGTATTAATTAAAGAAATTACCCCTCAGACAGTCCCTCATTTTGTGGAGGTGGAAGATTTGCTTTTCCACCTCCACATCAAGGAACAACAAATACTTAGGCTATTTTTATAGAGCAAAGTTCGCTTATATTTTCCTGCTTGCATTTATTGTTCATTCAGCGCTATTCAATTACGTTACAATAAAAGAGATGTGTATAATCGTTTGAATGATTAACCAGACTTGTGATTGATTCTTTCCATGCTCCTTCAGATTCTGCAAAAACAGTTAGATGAAAGTACATCATGCCCTTTGTGTCAGGCATCCATGTTCTGGATTGAAGCAGAACAGTACGATCAAGCACTTAATTTTCATGAATGTAGTCACTGCCAGCATCGTGTCTTTCAGGATGGTCGCACCAACTGTTATTGTGACAAATGCCTAGTCAATCGAAAAAAAATGCTCACCGAAACGCGTCTTCAAGAGCAGCGCAAAATCAAATCGAAAAATAAAGATAATGTCGAATATCAACTAGAGCAGATCAGCTTTCTGAATAAATTGTTTTTACTCAGTATTTTGGACAATCAAGTTCAGGAACATACCACGCATCATGAATATATTGATTGGGAAAGCATCAAATACCATTCCATTACCCCGAATTATTTGTTCCAGAATTATTTGGTCAAGCAACTGGTTAAAGAACAAATCCTGATTGCCAAAGATTTTGCCACCGAGGCACATCATTACTATGTCAATGTGCGTTTAGACGGTTATTCTGAACCGAGTCTGTTTAGCATCACCCAGCAACTTCGCAACTGGTTTTATGAAAATTTAACCATGGGGGTGCCCTTTAAAAATGCCGATGAAGTTAAAAATGTGCTTTATTTAGCGCTGTATCAGGAAATTATTCAGTTTGCCCAGTTTTATTGCCGGACTTGGGGCATCCAAATTGCGGGAAATAACAGTTTTCAAACCTTTTGCTATCGCCTGATGGATTCATTGGCGGTGGGACAAATCTATTATCTGGTACAAACCGCACTAGAATATTTGCATCAGCAAAAAGCCTTGCAAGTACGCAATGAAAACTTTATTAACACCAACTTGTTAAAGAAAACCTTGCAGCAATATCGTGACCGTGCCGTGACCGAAAAATGGGAAACATCCACCCTGCCGCGTCCTTACAACATACCTTTTAGCAAGATGAGCGAAATCCTGTTTTTCCGTTTTCTGGGCTATGATGAAAGTATTTTTTTCCAGCCGATTTGGCGGATCTGGAAAAAGATTGAACCGCGCTTAAGCTTCTATTCACAAAAACGCTGTATGTATTGCGGTTCGAATGAGCTTACTGTGGATTATGATGCTGAAAATTATGTGACCTTATGTTGTCGCAGCTGTAAGCATCAAGACCACTATTTTACCCAATAGAATTTCACCCAATAGACGGTGAGCCATATGTCTAATCTCTCCAATCCTATGTATAACTTAAGGAATAATCCCATGGATCAAACTTCAACATTGATCGAGCATATTGTTGAAGCATGGATACAGCTGCAAACGGAGCAGCCTTTGGTGCAATGTATTACCAATAGTGTTGCAACCAATTATGCAGCCAATGTTTTGCTGGCTGCCGGCGCTTCACCTGCCATGATTGACAATCCATTCGAAGCCGAAAGTTTTACCAGTATTTCCGCTGCACTGAGCATTAATCTGGGTACACCGACCAATGAACAAATGCAGGCGATGCAAATTTCTGCACAAACGGCGCAACGAACTGATACGCCCTGGGTACTCGATCCAGTCGGTTACGGTCCCATTTTAAAATGGCGCTCGGATATGGTGGATGAGTTACTGCAATACCATCCAACAGTCATTCGGGGTAATGCTTCAGAAATCAGTACGCTTGCAGGCAATCAGGTGCTCTCCAAAGGCGTGGATAGCACTTTGGATAGTGCCGATGTGTATAACCAAGCCAAAATACTGTTAGCACATGCTGAATGCATCGCGATTTCAGGTGAATCTGATTTTATTTTAAGCAAAGAACTTAATGCCGTAATTCAGGTCAATGGTGGCTCTTATTTACAGCCGAAAGTCACAGCGACTGGCTGTGCACTCGGTGCTTTAATCGCGGCTTACTGTGCGGTAAGCACAGCGACGATTGCCACCGTTGCGGCACATACGCATTTTGCCATTGCAGGAAAATTGGCCTTTGAAAAAGCGCAAACGATTGGTCAGTTCAATGTTGCATTCATGGATTACATCCATAGTTTGAATCCAGATTTAATTCAGCAATATGCCGATATTAAAATCCTTGAAATCTAAAAAAATTATCCATATTGATGATTCTGCATAGATCTTTATTTTAGTTTTTAAACAGCAGGGTAAAACCGTTTTTCAGCAGGACATACTCAATGGAACTTAGACATTTACGTTACTTTGTGGCGCTGGCTGAAGAACTCAATTTTACCCGTGCTGCACAAAAACTGTGTACCGTGCAACCTTCCCTCAGTCAGCAAATTAAAGATTTAGAGGAAGAAGTCGGTGTACAACTGATTAACCGAAGCGCTCGGCAAATAGCTTTGACCGCAGAAGGTCAAGGCTTTCTCAAATATGCCTTGGAATCGATTAAATACGCAGAACTGGCTGTCGCTCATGCACGTCAAATCGCCAATCAAGGTCAGCAACAGCTATTTATTGGCGTATTGCACGTTGCGGAAATGACCGTCATCCCTCAAGTCATTCAACAGGTTCGTGCTCAATTTCCACAAGTCGATCTTAAAATCAGAAGTTTATCCTGTAGCGAGCAAGATCAAGCACTGAAAAATTCCGAACTGGATTTAATTTTTAGTCGCGTGTGTATGGATGATCCGCTTTATAGCAGCACGATGCTGTTTGAAGAAAAACTGTTATGTGTTGCCCATCAAAACTATATTGCCAAGCGTAAAATTCAGGACTTAAGACAAATTCAAAATGATGACTTTATTGTCTGCGACCAGCTCTTTTCACCGGTGTTCTATCAACGAATTCAACAGTTCACCCAAAAAGAAAATTTAAAACTGCAATATAAATATCAAGTCACCAATGCCTTACAGCATATTAATATCATCAATATGGGTTTAGGCTGGAGCTTTATACCTGAATATGCACAGCAATTGCTGAACCCGAATGTACAGGCGATTGAACTGAAACAAGACTTGCCTACTTTACCGCTGTATGCCAGTTATCGAACAGATGCTGAAAATCCAGTTTTGCAATTTACTGCAAAAATCATTCAGCAATCTGTTCAACAACAGCAGGGTTCAAAATAACTTTTAAAAACCAGAATTAAGCGATTTGATACTGCATTTGTTGCAATACATGAGTGAGTTTCTGCAAGGCTGCTGCATCATCATACAATGCTTCTTGATGGCGCCATGCGACATATCCATCCGGACGAACCAGCAACATGCCTGCTTCAGTAATTTCACAGCTTTTTTGCCAGATGCCGTAAACATCTTTGACTTCTTGCCCAATGGTCACAACATCCAGATAAGCTAAATCTAATTGTTTAGCTGCCTTTTTCCAGGCTGTACCGGATAAACCAGTCACTAAAGTAAGTTTGCCATTTCCGACAATATCCAGGGTGGAAACTTTCTGACCGTTTTTCGCATCAATTAACCAGCAATGTGGAATTTTTGCCCCGGGACGTGAAGTTGCCTGTAAATACAATTGCGGATCAGCTTGCCAATGTTCCTCATCTTCATCCTCCAAAACCACCGCAACGGATTGATAACGCTGATTCAGCTCCACACCTTGAGCATTGAACTCAAAGTTTTTAATTTCCAAAGCATGATTCAACTGAAGACGTAATTCAGCCGCATCTGCTGTCGGTGCATTCAATCGATCCAACAATTGCTGGGTGGTTTCAATGCCTTGATCAAAACCGAAAACATCTTTCAGGTGCTTGTAGTCCATGCGAGATTGATTGGCACGTGCCACAATTTGCTGTCCAACCGGCACACGCTCATCACTATAAGAGCTCAATAAATCTGCTTTCGCCCAATCTTTAATGACAAAAGCCAATTTCCATGCCAAGTTAAATGCATCTTGAATACAGGTATTTGACCCTAAACCACTCGATGGCGGATGACGATGTACGGCATCCCCGCCGCAGAAAACCCGACCGACAGAATAATGCTTGGCAAAAGCCTGATTCACATACCATGCCGATACATTTTGAACTTCAATATCGACATCATCGGTACCAATAAAGGTATGAATACGTTGGATGATCTGTTCTTGGGTATATTGCGGCTCACCTTGTGCAATATCGAAGCCCCAACCTGCAATCCAGTCATTCCATGGAGAAATGGCACGCAGCAGGCCCATACCAATTTCCCCAAAACCTGCGGCAGGATTAACAATCCAATGCAAAATGCTTGGACGATGTTGCACATACTTAGTCAAGTCGGCTTTGAAACGGACATAGGTCGTACCCGCACGCGCCATATGACCTTCAATCGGAAGACCAATTTTTTCAACGATTTTAGAGCGCGCCCCATCCATACCCACCAGATACTTGGCACGAACCGAATATTTTCGATTTTCCAATCGGTCTAAAAACCAGACTGTAACGCCATCATCATCTTGTTCATGATCTAGATATTCGGTGTTGTAAAATAGATTTGCACCACGCGCAACCGCATGTTTAACCAGTAGTGCTTCCATTTCTGGTTGCACTAAATCGAATAAAGGTGAAGGACTTCCCTTTACATAATCACCATGGCGTAAATCACTCGTTCCCCAAGCCTGGATACGTGCAATCTCCTCACCAATCAAGCTGGTGGTAATCATGCTTTCCCCCATGTGTTGCCATGGGGTTGCCCTACTTTTAGCTTCTTCTTCCAACCCAAATTCACGCAATACTTCTACTGCACGCTGATTTGTAATGTGCGCACGTGGAGAATTTGCCAAACCATTAAACTGGGTATAAAAACGAACTGAAATACCATAAGTGGCCAAGGCTAAAGCAGTGGTTGCTCCCGCTGGACCGGTTCCAATCACTACAACATCCGTATCGAAAGGCTGATTTGACATCCCGTTTCCTTATTCAATTCACTTCAATGTACTCATCCAAATGCTTGGATTTACTTTTATTGAACTATAAGGAAAATATTGAAACTATTTAAAAACTATCAAAACTAACTATAGCGATATGCATCTGAGCTATAGAAACTCAAAGCATTTTGATATTTTTAAGCATGATGAGCATTTTTTGCTTAGGCTTTCTTTATACAAACTGAGAAATTTAAAGTAGATAATTCAGCCAATCTCTAGAGAATAAAATTTAATACACTTTGCGGTCTAAAAATAAATTCAATATAGTTTCAAAAATCGTTTTTAAATCCAATTTACAGATACAAAGCAACCCCATGCCATCAAAATAGTCAGGCACATGCTGCATAAAAAAGTTGATATGTGGCGTTGCCTGAGTTCTTAAACGTTGAATGTGTTCAGGTGTGGTTTGCGGCATCACATAAGGATAAACAAAAATGTCTTCTCGGCGCTTGCATATATCCTGCTTACGCTGCTGCATCATCTCCAGAACCTTTAAATATTCTTGAGGAATTTCTTTACCTGTACGTGGGAAGAAATTTTGTGAACGAGATGCAAAATAGGTATAAATTTTAGGCTGTATGACGGTAGGTACATACCATAAGGGAATAGTAGGATGTCGAATCCGGTGATTAATCGCAACCCGGATTGCAGTTTTAAGTGTCCTGTTGCCTTTGCGATAAGCTGGTAAAATACTCGCCCGGGAACTCACCACAAAGACAGGATGACCCTCTAGAGAAAGCTTAAGCACAGGAATAATATTTTGTCCAACCAGTGTATCTTTATGATAATAATGAACCACCAGAACTGAAACGGCGTCCTGATCATATACAAAATCATAAATTTCATTTGCAGTCGAATTTGGAAAAATTTGCTGATCAAATTCACATATCATTTCAAAAAAACGATGTTTTTGTTCAGATGCAAGTTTTGTAAAATCTATAATCCTTTCTGTAATACGCATTAGACCCATTTAACCCTTGTTTTTATATTTTTATTATTCATCACTTTATTCACATTCAACATCCCTAGAAATAGCTATTTTAGGACTGATTAACCTGTTTACTCTCTCCATTTTAAAGCAGCAGGTCAAAATTCATCTATTTTCTAATCATTTAAAGATAAATCAAAATGACAAAAACCCAATAGCACCTGTCTATTGGGTTTTTAAAGCGATTGAAAAGGAAACTAATTAGAGATATTCATTATCTTTTGCTAGTGTCCGTAATTACCTTTTAGCGATGCGTAATTAAAACAGATTTAATTCGATTATCATCCAGTTCCGTCACCTCAAAGTGAACGCCGTGATACTCTAGATGAGTACCTAAGGTCACTTCTCCGTGAGTTTTTTCTAAAATTAGACCTGCAACACTGATATAGCCGGCATCTTCTTCGACCAGATCCATCATGCCCAACTCTAATTCAAGCTGGTACACATCCAGCATGCCCGATGCTTTCCAGGTGTTATCATCAATTTTCACTAAATCAAGCTGCTCATCCGCATCAGGAAATTCTCCGGCAATGGCTTCAAACACATCGAGTGGAGAAATTAAACCTTGTACATTACCAAATTCATCACTCACCAGAACCAATGAACCTTTCGATGTGCGCAAAGTATTAATAGCATCAATCACTTTCATTTTCGCGAAAATATAGATTGGACGATGGCGTTTGATTAAAGCTTTAAGTTGTTCGTCATCATCAATGACATCAAGCAATTCTTTAGCACGAACAACACTGATCACCTTATCCAGACTTCCACGACACACTGGAAACAAGCTATGCGGCACAGATAACACCTGTTCACGAATCTGTTCAGGACTATCTTCAATATCCACCCAAGAAATCTGGCTACGCGGTGTCATGATCGAGGCAACAGATCTTTCTGCCAGGGTTAATACCCCGCCAATCATATAACGTTCTTCATCAGCAAATGCTTCTTGAGCTTCGAAGTGTTGCGCGCTATTCGCCACCGTCTCCATTTTGCCACCCATCAATTTCAAGATGGAATCCGCTGTACGATGACGCAGTGGAATTTTAGATTCATGTTTGGCTATATTGCGCTGACCAAATTGGTTAAATGCTTCAATTGCAATCGCAACACCAATACCTGAATAGATATAACCTTTCGGAATATGGAAACCAAAACCTTCTGCAATCAAGCTAATCCCAATTAACAATAAGAAGCTTAAGCACAAAATCACAACGGTCGGATGTCGGTTTACAAAAGCAGTTAATGATTTGGAGGCCAGTAACATTACCGCCATGGCAACTATCATTGCTGCCATCATCACATAAATGTTGTCGACCATACCAACTGCGGTAATCACCGAATCTAAAGAGAATACGGCATCCAACACCACAATTTGCGCAACAACTGCAGCAAAACTCGCATACACAATATTGGTAGTCACATTAACTTCAGGTTTGCCTTCAATCTTTTCATGCAGTTCGGTCACAGCTTTATAGACCAAGAATAAACCACCAAATAAAAGAATCAGATCTCGACCTGAGAAGGTCCAATCAAAGACCATAATAAGCGGTTTGGTCAAAGTGACTAACCAAGAGATGGCAAACAATAAGCCCAAGCGCATAAATAAAGCCAGGGAAAGACCCACTACACGCGCTTTATCACGCTGTTCTGGAGGGAGTTTTTCTGCCAAAATGGCAATAAAAACCAGGTTATCAATACCTAAGACAATTTCTAAAACAATAAGGGTAAGTAAACCAATCCAAATTCCCGGATCTAATAAAAACTCCATTAGTTTAAATCTCCGATCTTATGAATTTGGTTAAAATTAAATGTAGACCTGCACGGCGACGGATCCATAGAGGTGACCTGTTCAACAATAGATAAATTAATTATGCACAAACTATAAAATTTGTAATTAGATTTTTTCATTTTCAATCATAAAAATGCCAACCTGTATAAAATACATACTCATTTTTGTGACTTATTTCATCTATTCGTCTGATTTTTTTCTTTGGGAATAGAATGGATCTAACAGTTACAACCACTAAAAATTTTAAAAAACCCAAAAGATAACAATATAAGTTATTGTTTTTATGAATTTTATTACAATACTTACTTGACAAATACAGCAATTTATTAGGCATATGATCCAAATATCAGAAATTTTTTGTTAAAAAGATCAGTTCCCAAAGCTGTTTTTTTCACTAGAATAAAATACAGCCAAGATTTTTTAACTCAATAATCGATAACTAAACTTAGATGCGCAAGTCTCTAATCCAATCAAAAAAATTTACAGGGATTATTTACTATGACAAATGAAAAAGCATTAACCTTCAATAAAACGTCGAAAACGATTGCTAATACTAGTTATGAAGGTACATATCTAAATCTAGATTCATCATTTGATCAGCATCAAGTTAAGGTTATGGTCACGCATAATAACCAAAAGTTTGAAATGCTTATGCCTGTCATTTTACAACATGGTACTCCTACGGCAATGTTAGCTTCAGAGCCTTATCAATATTCTGAAGTCCAAGAAGAAGTGTTGAAGTTTGCCCAGAGTATTGTGGGATTTCATCAAGATAAAGACAGTTACACCCTGTCTCTTCTAAACGATCATGCTTAATTTTGATTCGTATAAGGGGACTTATAAAGATAAGTTTACTTATTGCATTATAAAAAACTTAATATATATTAATAAGCAATAAAAATAATTTAATATGTATTGCGAAGCAAAATAGCTTTAGATTAGAATGCTTTCGATGAAAAATTACAATTACAACAATGAATTAGGTGGTTGTCTACCATGACTAAAAAATATAGTAAATTTTTACCTTCTATGGAAAATTTTAGCTTAGAAAATTTTCCATATTATTGGGTTACCCAAGTCCATGCTCAATACGTTCAGAATGTCGATCACGTATTAAAAAAATATGGTTTAGATAATTCTCGTCGCCGGATTTTACTCGCTTTAAAATCAAAACCGAATGCAAGTGTGTCTGATCTTTCCGAAATGGTGGTATCCAAGATGTCAACGACCACTAAAATTGTTTATCGTTTAAAAGATGAAGGATTAGTTGATACTTACTCATGTGAAGATGATGCCCGAATTACCCGTGTAGTCTTAACGGAAAAAGGACAACAAATGACCCAGAAGATTAATGACCTCACCAATGTGGTCCTGGAACAATCTTTTGAAGGTTTAACCCCCTTACAAATTGAAAAGATGATGGAAAGCCTTAAACATATTTTCAAAAATCTAGCGCACTAATTTAAGTTTAATTTAAAAAATTTAATCAGGAGTTACTTTTTTGCTTTAGCTATAAACATGTTATTCAATAAGTTTTATTCAATTTTTCACAAAATCGTTACAATAATAAAATACAATTACAACAATTAAAAAACAGGAGAAAAATCCATGACAAAAAAATATAGTAAATTTTTACCTTGTGTCGAAGATTTTAGTTTAGATAATTTTCCATTTTATTGGGTTACCCAAGTACACGCTCAACATGTACAAAACGTAGATCATGCGTTGAAAAAATATGGTTTAGATAATTCTCGTCGCCGTATTTTACTTGCATTGAAAGCGAAATCGCACGCAAGCGTCTCAGACTTATCTGAAATGATTATTTCTAAAATGTCGACAACCACTAAAATTGTCTACCGCCTAAAAGATGAAGGATTAGTTGATACTTACTCATGTGAAGATGATGCCCGAATCACCCGTGTTTTATTAACAGAGAAAGGGCAACAAATGACCCAAAAGATTAATGACCTCACCAATGTGGTTTTGGAACAATCTTTTGATGGCTTGACCCCATTACAAATAGACAAAATGATGGAAAGCCTGAAGCATATTTTCAAAAATTTAGCACGTTAAGGCTTAATCGAAAAAATTCAGTTGAGGCGTTATTTTTTTGATTTTTGCTTTAGGTACATGTGAACACTCAAATTCATCCTCAGGAAACCCCTCTACAAAAGATCGGATATCTGGAGATTTCCAACTTAGCCATTCATTTAAACGCTCGTGAGGAATAACAATCACTGAGCGTTTAACATTTCCAGGCTCATGAAATTCTTTCATCATGGGATGATCTATTGCATCCATATCAAACATTAATCTTACTATGACTTACCTTCTCTTTCCTTAAATCCTATCTATATGATTTTATTATATTCCTATTCTTACTACATATAACCTAGCATGACATGACATTACTTTTATTTGTGAGTAATATCGTGAGTAAATCTTTTTAAACCATAATGGTTGTTACTCACATCATGTTAAATGACTTAAAAATCAAGCAATTAAAAGCTAAAGAAAAAGTATACCGTGTTGCTGATCACTCAGGATTGTGCATTGAAGTTCGACCTACAGGTAAAAAGTTCTGGCGGTATCGCTATCGCTTTCTAAATAAACCTCAAATGCTAACCATTGGACAGTATCCAGAAATAAGCTTGTCTTATGCCCGGACTAAGACAAATGAGTTTCGGGAACAGCTTGCCAAAAATATTGATCCAATTGCACTCAAGAAAGCTGAACGTTTGGAGGCGATGCAGGCTCAAGAAGAAACATTCCGAGCGATTGCTAAAGAATATTGCGACCATAAAAAGAAGGCAAAATCAGAAAATTGGCTTTATGTCCGAAACCTTGCATATGAAGTCGATATCTTTCCTATGATTGGGGATAAGCCGATCAAGGATGTGAGTTCAGTAGATGTTAAAAACATTATGGACAATGCGATTAAACGTGTTTTGAAATCAGGAAAAGGTACCGGGGAAAACAAGGCAATTTCAATCAGGCAGATCATTGCTGAAGTTATGCAATATGCCATCATCTCTGACAGATTGATCAATGACCCAACCTATGCATTACGCGGATACATTCATAGTCCAGAAACTGAGAATGCTCAACCAGTTAATTCCAAGGATCGAAAACTGATTATGCTGAGCATAGATAGATATACAGGCTCCATTAGCACCAAGAATGCACTTAAAGCCCTTATCTATACAATGTTGCGTACAGTTGAGATTCGTAGAGGATTGAAGGAATATATTAATTTTGACGCTCGCACCTGGACGATTCCAATTGCTTCCAAGTCTGATATTCTCGCAGGCAAACGCAACATGAAGAAAAACCGGATTCATATCGTGCCGTTATCAGATCAGGTTATGGGTATCCTGAAGGCACAGTTTGCTGCTTACCCTGATAGCCCTTATATTTTCCCAGGTGTTAATAATAATACGATGATTGGGCCTACCACACTGAATCAGGCGTTTCGCAATATGGGTTTGGGTCATATCACTATGCATGACTTTAGGGCTACTGCCTCAACGGATCTAAACGAAGCAAACTATAATTCAAACTGGATTGAGCTTCAGCTTGCACATGTGAAAGGTGATAAAGTTAAAGCTACTTATGATCATGCAAAATGGCTGAATGACCGTAGAAAAATGATGCAGGACTGGGCTGATATGGTTGATGGGTGGAAGGAATAGCCCTCACTTAGAGGGCTTTAATAACATCAATACAGATCTTTAATCCTAACCGATCTAGCTTCAGAATTAATGTCAATACATTTTCTATTAGACATAAGAACTGCTCTACATGATATAAAATACCAAGTTTTGGTGATACTCAAATCATAATATTCTCTGTTAAATCAAATAATTATTTAATTGGTTTGATTAAATATTCTTTATTTTACTTTTAAGGAAATATTATGTTCGGTTCAAAACGCAGTTTTCTCGCAATCTTAATCACACTATCTCCACTTGCATCTGTTTCAGCATTAGCAATGCCGATTATCCCAACTCTGGAGTTTCCAGCGGAATCAACAAATATAAAGGCTGAAAATTCCAAAGACAGTAATGATGAATTCAAAAAAACTGATGTTGAAAACAAATCTAAATAATAAAAAGGAAGGTATCTCATATTAATTGAAATACCTTCCTATCAGCTCACTTGAGGGCCTCTCAAATCACTTTGAATGCTTAATCAAAACCATCGCCACGGCTTTTGCAGCAGTCCAGTATTTTGCATTAAATTGTGCTAATTCAGCTTCGTTTGAAATAAAGCCAAGTTCTACAATCAATCCACCATTGCTGATAAAGCCAAGCTTTCCACGTGCTGACTGGCTTTGATCAATCCAGCCATTATCACCACGTAAGCGACTACCAAAAACATCTGCTACAGCTTTTGATAAATCCTGTGCCAGTTTCTTGTCTTTCGGTAATGCGATGGTTTCAATGCCATTCGCTTGTTTGGATCCTGCAGCATTCATATGGAATTCAACTGCTACAGATGAGCCTTTAATGAGCTTAATGGCAGCATTTAAATCCTGATTGAGTGTACCGACCCCATCCGTTTTGTATTGGATACCTGCTTCACGTAGATAATAAGAGACTGCATTACGGAATTGAGAAACCAGTTCAGCCTCTTTAAATTTACCGTTTACGGCACCCGGATCGGTATTTGAATGCCCTGCTGTGACTGTGACAAATTGATTTACGTTATGTAATTCAGGTTGCTTTTTAAGTCGAGCAAGAATCATAGCCACACCAACAAAACAACCTACCCATTCAGCGATATTTTCAGGAATCTTGTTTTTTAAGTCTTGAGGGATGATATTCCAGACCTGAACAAACTGCTCAGAGAATAAAATCAGGGCGTAAAAAAAGGTGCTAATTGCGCCCACTTGTACCGACTTGAGTTTCCAAGCCTGTTTCCAGTTATCGATTAGTTTCATTTAATACTCCATTTTGATGATTGTGATTTAAGCCAGTTTTCAATAAATGTACTTCCCAAAATCCCCAGAGCTGATGCAATCGCAATCAAGGCTAGTGGGCTAATATCAGGAATTTGCAGAATGATGGCGCCTGCAATCGTTGATGTTGCTGCGCCCAAAATCGTTCTGCCAATCGTCAAGCGCCAAGTCAGTTTTTCATCTGAAACAAGCAGTTTGGCAAAACCAATACACGCCCCGATTACGATAAGTAAAAGTAAATTTTTTTCATGCTCTTGCACGATACCCCCTAATTTTTGGTAATAAAAAACCCTGATCTAATTAAAGGTCAGGGTTGCTGTGGATTATTTGAGTATTAAGTGAGTCTAGCTTGTCCACATCTCATCAACTTGCTCGTCAGTTAGGCTTAGTGCAATTCGAGCTTGTTCGATAAAAGGGTCTGTTCGTGAAAAGAAGATTGCTCGATTGTATGCAATACTTAATTGCCTATCGGTTTTAATTAAATCTTGCACCGCATCATATAAACCACTTTGATCAAGTTTTTGGTCAAATTGAATCGGGCTAAGTGTGGGCATGTTTTGACGATTAAATTCAATCAATTTTTGTTGATCAATTTTAATTTCACCATCTTCAATATACCAAGATTCGATAGGCTCTCTAGGGATCTCGGCAAGAGTGATGTAGTTATCTATGTTTACTTCACCAAGTAATATTGTTGAAACTACAACCACTCCATCATGTTCGTAAACTATAATCACTAGAAATGCACCCCCAATGTAAAGTTCTGATCTGCACTACTACCATCATATGTATTCTTACAATAAACTCTGATAGTTGTTGTGCTTTCTGCTACTGCTATAATTCCAAATTCGAAAGATGTAGACCCTGTTGTCAACAAAGGGAAAAGCGTTGAACCGTTCGGGTTATCTACCGTGATTAAGTAAACACCCACAGATACTTTGGAGACAGAAGCAATTGCCCCTTTTGATGAGAATACAGTGCCATTTCCCAAAACTCTGACAAATCCCCTAAAACCGTACACGGGAGCATCACCTTTCGCATTTAAAGCATCGCGAAGTTTTTTAGCTGTAATGATATCAGTATCATTAATACCCGATTTAGCAATTGCAGTAGTGGCTATTTTAGCCTTCCCTGCTACTGTTTCGGTGGCGTTGGGGATTGCATTAATAGCATCCGATATTTCAGAATCAACCTCCTGTATAGAGTAAACACTTAAGTTACCTCTAGCATCTCCTGCATTATCCGCACCAGTACCGCCACCCTCAATGGGTACAATGTTGCCTTGACCGCCTGTTTGAATTAAGGCAACAACCTCTGATTTACCATAAACATCAAGATTGCTGCGTGCTCCTTCTGCTGTTGTTGCACCAGTACCACCACGAAGGATGGGTTGAGTTTCAGCTAAAGCGTTCTCAGAATTTACTAAAGCGGAATTTGCTGTTTGTAGAGCTTGATTTGATTTTGTATTTGCTTGATTTGCTGTATCTACCGCATATGTATAATCAAAATCGTACTGCCCTAATTTATACCCAAGGTCTTGAAGTGCATACCAAGCCCGATCAAGATCCTTATTTAATGCCGCATAACTGAATGAATTATCGTAACTTTGATAATTTATTGCTCTTGCGAGTGGCGTTTTACGTGTAATTTTTATTACACTTCCGGCACTTGGTGCAATACCGAAAACTACAGCACCACCACTTAATGACCATGTTCCAATGACCGGTTCTATATCATCTACAAGTACAATTAAATGGTCCTGATTATCACAATCAAACTCTAAGGCGAAGCTCTTAGTGCTACCGTTTGCTGTGTACTCTTTGTATGGCGTTTGCGGTTGTACTGCCATGATTTTTCCCCTAATCGAAATCTAAGGCAGCTTCAACTTCGCCACCGTTTGTTCTCCAATTAGGCGATTCATTAGATTCATTTTGTCTGTGTATTTTACCGATGCGTTCAGGTGAATCAGTGACCGCACCCGCTAAAGAATCGAGATCATCATCTGGCTGTTCAATAATTGCAGGATTAAACATGCGCATATTTTTATATTGTCTTGAGCTGTTCTCGCCTTCTTCTGGTGTATCAATCACTGATGTATGAACCCATAAAAGACCTGACATTAAAGGCCCTTCCAGTGCTTCTAAAATGCGTTTATTTTTATTGCCAGTGTTATGTTGTTCTTTCACACCACAACGGATACGACGTGCTTTTAATGCGCCTTTCAAGGCTGCCGGTGCAAAATTACCAATCCCATTGGTTTCAATCGTTAGACTTGGAACATTGAATTTCTCAATCAGGTCACAAAGCTGCCATACCTGACCGCCAGTGATATTTCCGTGTGCATCATGTGTGACGACTTCACCAGTCAGTGCAATAGATCTGTGCCAGTACTTCGCGCCAAAATCGTCATGTAAAACCAAAGCCACGGATGAAATATCCGATTTAAGCTTGCCGGATGATGGGTCCCATCGCATGGTAAGGCCAACAATCTGACGATCACCCAGCATCATGATGTATTTGCCATTGGCACGTCTTAAAACTGGCTCACAGTCATAAGGAATCATCTTGTCAGGATCAAGACGCACATCACCGATAGGTTTTGCATGCATCTGATACTGTGAATCCCATTCATTCAGCGTTCGGCATTCCTTGCGACGCTTATCCATTTCAGTATCAGTAAAACGTTCAGGCCATAGCGATTCACTGTATAGGTCAATCAGATAATGGGTTTCCTTGAACATGATCTTGAAAGCAACACCAAGTTTATGAACAAAGTAGTCTTGATCCCTTTTGAGTAGTTTTGCAGTGTTACTGATACCGCTAAAAATATAAACCGGATCAAAATCACTTAAGCATTCAGTGATATTTTCGAATCGTTTTTCTTTTTCAAACATACGCAAAATCATACATTTTGCTCCGAGCTTTTGAATCTGTGTGTATAGGGAATCGTGCGTATGCGGTGTGCCGACAAATAGCTTTTGCCCACCAGGTATAAGAATGTGAGTTTGTTCAGATAGGCGATAGCGCAGTTTTTCACGTGCTTCGGGTGTGCCGATGTTGGAAGGCATTTCCACGTCATCGTTTTGGATCTCATTGGCACGTGCACCAGTGACGTTTGACAGAACACCGCGTGCATGGATTGAACCGTGACGTACATCACTTGAGCCGCTGATCCACCACTTTTGCAATTCACCACGTGCTTTATGCACACCGAACAATTGGCATAACGGATGCTTCTCAACGACCTGTTCAGTACCTCGACTGGCTTTTGCTGCATCTTTGTCTGTAGCAGCCTGGTGTAGAATTAAATGCTCATTATTGCAGTACAGCTTCCATGCGTTATAGATATCCAGAATCGTTGATTTACCGTGACCACGCGGCATCATCAATAAGCCAAGCGGCCCGTAATCCTCCAAGAAATCACAGACATCTAAATGGAAATCCGGCACTTCCCAATTCATGGCTTCCGCATAAATCAGAAAGAACGCAGCAAAGCTGACCTTAATCATGAATTAGCTCGGACGCTGTTTGCGTTCTTCTAACTTTTTAGCCACGCTTTCAAGCAATTTAGCTGCCTGTGCCTCTGCTGAAACGTTACGACCATCTGTACTACCAGTGGTTTGCTCATCATCAATCAATACGCGCTTTAACTTTTCCAAGCATGTCAGGGCTTCTTTTGCGCCTTTGTACAGCCAAACTTTGTCACCTCGACCTTCTTTATCAAAAATGTCTTTACCATATGCCTCTGTGAGTAAATCAATTGCATCGGTTGAAGCCATCTCTAAACAAAGCTCCAATTTCTCTTTGGTTTCAGGCTTTAACTTTCCAGTTTTCTTTTCGTCTGACATATAAAAATCCCCCGTATAAATTACTTATACGAGGGATTGAATAAGGGTTTGTTGGGTAAGTAATTATTGAACTACTCGCTCAAAATCTGGTGCCTGAATATCGCCAATATCATCACCTAGCCAACGTGTACGATCCTGTTCACGTTCAGCTTTACGGATTAATTTTTCACGATAACCAGGTGCAATCATGTCCTGCATTTCATCAAAAATCATGCGATTGGTTGCAGCCTTGGTGTACCACAAGTTCTGTGCAGGAACCTTGCCTTTTAAATACTTGAATGCCTCATTGCCTG
Organism: Acinetobacter sp. ANC 5378; assembly: GCF_013004315.1. Lineage (NCBI taxonomy): Bacteria > Pseudomonadati > Pseudomonadota > Gammaproteobacteria > Moraxellales > Moraxellaceae > Acinetobacter > Acinetobacter sp. ANC 5378. The sequence continues at coordinate 60,087 of NZ_JABERK010000039.1, read as the reverse complement.
CATTGGTTTCAGTGCCATTAGACATTTGAGTTGCATTGCCTACTGTTAAATTTAATAGGGTTTTAAAGTCTGAACTGAATGGACCACCTAAAAAGTCAGTTGCATCACGACCACTGGTATCCATACCTGCAACTAAAATATCGCCAAGTACTGGTAAACCACCACCGGCAACAAATGAGCGTTTAAGGAAATCACTATTAAAACCTAGCAAATATGGATTCTCACCATCCCAAGCAGTGAGAGGATCATTACCGTTTACTAACTCTTTAAGCTCAACAACCAAACCACCTAAAACTGTGGTCATAGCAATCAGCGAAGCAGCATAATAAGCTCTACCCTGCAAGGTTTTCTGAGCCATTGCACGTGAACCGTGACGCATTAAGAATGATGCAGAGAAAGATTTAAATTGCAGCATGGATTTTACAATCTCGCCCATAGCTGTTCCTTTTCTCAGACCAGGTGTCATAAAGGTACGTTCACGCAGTCCGGCTTCAACAACTGCCATGCCTTGCTCATCTAGTAAATGGGCCTGAAACTGTGATGCAATCTCATCTTTTACTTTTTGTGCTAGTGTTTGTTTTTCACCATCGATGCTTTTATTGAGTCGATCCATTACGTGTTGACGTTTGATTTGTCGATCAGTCACTCGATCAGAATATTCAGAAAATTCATTATCAAGTTCTTGAACACGTTTATCTAAACTCTGATATTTCTTTGTAATCGCTCTATTTGCTTCACTATCTGCTTTCTTGGTACGTGCACGTAATTCAGTTATTCGACGCTCAGCATTACCAATACGTTTCCCTAGATTTTCACCGCTTGCATAATTTTGACGAGCATGCGAACTAACTGAAGTATCAATCTTATTATCAGCTTTAGCCTTTAATCTGGTTTGCTCGACTGCTTTGTTGATTTCAAATTGCTTGCTAAACTGCTCTTGCTTTAGTGCAACCAAATCTTTTAGGTTGTTTAAGCCTTCAACTTGACGCATCGAATTTACATCACGACGACTTGCATATTTGTTTAGACGCTCAGCTAGTGTGTTTTCATACTCCTTGAGTTTCTCGGGTTTTAGCTTTTTTTTAGTTGATAACAAGTCAGTTAAATCTTTAAATTTTTGCTGAATTTCTTTGTCGTAGGTGTGGATGTTGTCTGCAATCTTTTTAGACTTTTGAGAAATTTTATTATCAAGTGACTCAAGTTCACGCCCTAGTTTTTGAGCACCACTAGCAATACGGTCAATCGACTTACCTTGTGTAATCCCATCCATAAAGCCTTTTAGGTTTTCACTATTCTTAACTGTTCGTAAATATGCATTCATATCTGACTGTGCTGCAACTGCTTCTTTTTGAGCATCCAGTAGATCAATGCGATCCTGTAATGCCTGTTTCTCCTCATTAGCTTTAGCATCTTTTCGATTAGCATAATCTTGTAAGCGAGTAGATAGCTGCTGCTTAATATCATCAATCCTCTGTGATTTATTTACAATGCGCTGATCATCCAATGTATTGCGATCATTTAATTCTTTGATCTGTGCATCAATTTCACCCACTACACGTTTTACATCGCCATCCATTGCAGCAAGCAATTTATCGTTCGGTATCTCATAAATAGAACGTGCAGACATAAGCTGATTGCCTTTACGATCCAGCACTGGTTCCGCTAAACGCATTACTTCCCATGCACGTTCACTCAATCCTGTTCCTTCCATGAGCTCACGATCAGAAGCATGCAAATCCGACCATGCTTTATCACGGCTTAATCGTCCGTATTTCTCCATAAGCATTTTAGTAAAGCCGACCTTTGAAGCTGCGGTTAAAGCGTTTAGACCAGAAATACGCATGACTTGAGATGCTATGCCACTGGACACACGTGCTAATTTTTGAGATTTACCATGCACGGAAGTTAAGCCATCATCTGCCCAACGATTAATAGAGCCGAGCATTTCTTCTGTGGCTAAACCTAAGCTGTGTGCCTGTATCCGATCTTCTGTATTTTTAGGATTTAGCTGTGTGAGTAATTCACCAAAGGTTTTACGGAATGCAATATTGTGAATAGATGCAGTTTTAGCAATCATTGCCTGATCGGTTACGGATGAAAGTGTTGTACCACCAAGCATGGCTGCAACATTCATTGAACGATATGCCAGACCTAAATTGGCAAGTACTTCTGATTGTGGTGTATTTTGCCCGGAAAACTCATCAAACATGGTTTGTGCGCGTTTACGTGATTTTCCTACGGTGTCTTGATCCAGTCCTTTTGCCCAGTCTTTTTTCTCTGCTGCATCCATCAAAATTCGCATTGCATTACGTGGATTACTGCCCAAGTTTTCAACCAGTGCGATGTCTTTAGATAGGCCATTTATGTGCGCCTCAACAAGATCAACAAAAGGCATGCCGCCGAAATCAGCCTGGTACTCCATCCATGCATCAGCATCTTTAAAATGCAACACCCGGCTTTCGCTATGGCGTGAAGTAACTTTTGAATTACCACCAAAGGACTGACGACCAATCTCTGTTTTATTGGCACCGTTACTGGTGAGCGTATCGAATGAGTATTCAAGCAATTCACGAATCTGTTGTTGAGAATAAAATGAACCATCCTCATGCACATACTTTGATGTATCAATGAGCTGTTCCGCTTTTTTTACCCAGGCTTCTTTCCCAGCTACTGCAATTTTCTCGAGACTGTGCGTTTGAGGTAAGCCCCAATCATCCAGCTTGCCAATATCACCACCGGATCTATTGAAGCGTTGACGCATGCCTTCAAATACATCACCCATCTTGTCAGATATTTTCTTGGCAGTAGCATCACCAGTATCTTGTCCAAAACGTTCACGTACAATTTTTTGAACTAATTCTGCATCAGTGAATACACCCATGCCGCCTTTAATTTTGGTATAGAAATCGACAAGCTGACCACGGTAAATTGAAGCAATGGCACGTGATTTAGAGTCTAAGGATTGAACCCCTGACATATCACCATGCGGTGCAACCATGCGATCTACAACCTCACTGGCTGATAATGTCGGATGATCTAAAGCAGCAAGGTTTTTAGATTGAGTTAGAATGTCCTGTGCAGCTATTTTATGCTTTCGTTTTAATTGTTCTTGAATATCAGTTGCAACAAATTCACCGGCTTTCACTAACTTGTCTGCATCGGATAAATTGCGCCAAGTCTGAATGTCTTTTTTGGCAAGGCTTCTCATGGCATCTTTGATACGATTTTCAATGTCCGTGGCTTCTTGTTGGTTTAATGATTGCTTTCCGAGTGCTTTGGCTACGGCTTGCTTGCATTGGTCTTTCATTGGTTATTCTCCAAACTGTAGCGCACAGCTAATTGCTGCTTGAGTTGCAATTGTGTCTTGTTCTGCTTGTTTTACTTCGGCTTCCAGTTCATCCAGACGTTCACGCAAGGTCATGGTTATTTCTTCCATTTCACCATCTGGACGCATACGACTGACTGAAATTTCCTGATCAGGATTTTGCATGATGATATCTAAAGCGGCTGATTCTTCTGGACCATCACCAAACAATGAACCTTGTCGCGGATCCCCCATAGATTCAATTTCATCTATTCGGCTTTGAATGTTTTCACCAATCGCTTTTGCACTACGATTGTTTTGATCAAATACATTTAAGAAATCACGCGCACCAGGTGCAAGTCCATCATCAATCAACTGGCCTTGATTTAAATAATCATCAACACGCATACCACTGGCTTTTAAATCACTCAGCTTTTGTGCTGCTTGTGCCAAGTCTTTCGCAATACTGTTTTGATGACGACCACCCTGTTTCACCAATGCATCTAATTGTGAAAGCTGCGGAGCTGCACGAAGCAAAGCATTTAAAACGGTCTTACTATCATCATCCAAGTTTTCAGCTAGTCTAGTTACAAGACCAGAATCACCGTATGCATGCTGAGTGATAGCCGATTCAATACGACGTTTACCTTCTTGAGACAAACGGCCATCACCAGTGATAACGCTACCCTGTTCCGCTTTTGGTAGCGATGCAATGAAGTTGCGAACATAGTCCATGGACTGATCTAAATTAATGGTACCGTCGCTATTAATTTGAAGAAGTGAAGCATCAGGTAAACGATTCACGTCACTGGCTGCGCGTTCAGATGCGCTGAATTGCGCCACATCAGACTCATTGGCTAACTTGGTGAATTGCACACGATCAGTATCTGAAAGCCGTGTACGCACTAAGACAGGCTTATCAATTCCTGATATGTCCCACCCCTTTTCATTTGCATATTGTTCGATGTAAGCACGATATTCTTCAGCACGACCATTTTCATAGGCTTTACCAATGGCTAGTGTTCGACCATTGCCTGATTCAACAACATTATCCATGCCGATAATTGGCGCACCATCAGACAACTTATAGGATTCACCTAATAATTCAGGACGTAAATCATTAGCCATGTTCTCAATCTGCTGACGTGATGCTTCACGCGTCCGATCACGTGGCTGTAGTTCAGATGGGTAATTGGGATTAACTCCATAAGCTGCATCATTTGAAGCTATAAGCTCGTTCAGTGATTTAACTTCATAGGCCATGTCATAGCTTGAGCCGTCCATCCCAAAAGCAGTACTTGTTCCATTGCCGCCATACCGTGTGCTTAATTGATTCCACTTGGTTTGCCATTTACCAATAGCCTGACCAACAGTGAGACCAGACATACCGTTATTTTTCACAATGGCATCGGCATTCTTTGAATCGTATTTACGGACGATATCAATCAGACTTGCATTTGGATCTGCTTTTAATACTGCAGCTGCTCCACCTGGTCCAAGTAAATGACCTAAATATTGTTCATGTGCAACTGGTTCACGCCCAAGACTTTTACGCATCGATGCATTGGCATTCTTAATGTGTTTCAAACCTTGCTTGATTTGCTCATCAACATTGTTTCGATCACCACCGCCTTGCTGCTTCCATGTTGGGCCAATGATCTGAAATAAACCGTGTGCGGTAGATTTTTTATTTTTGGCTGTATGGCTGAATGAACCACCTGTTTCAAGATGGGAAATGGTTAAAGCTACCGATGGATCTACACCCTCTTGCTGTGCTTTACGCGCAATTGTTTTTGCATTGTTTGGTAAAGCCATCGAATCATAATTGATAGGCTTTTGTTTTTCTTCACCCTTAACTTCATGGACCACATTAACCGGATGGCCTGCTTTTAAGTTTTCAGTCGCTGCATTCAGATTTTTAAGATGGTTGTTATGTTGGATTGGGTTGCTTGGCTTAACTGGTGCGGCTGCATCTTCAAGCTGCATTTCATTGACCACCAAAGCAGATTGAACTTTGGTATTTTTAGCTTCTATATCATCAGCACTTAAATCTTTTAATTCTGCATCAACATCAGCATTCAGACGGTTTTGAGCATAACGACCCGCACCAAACAATAAGCCGTTTAGTGCAAGCTCAGTGGCTACACTCTCCCCTGTGACTTCATATTTTTTGGCTTGCTTGTCGTAATCCCCTGCTTTAAGAATCTCACCACTTACAACCTGACCACCAGTAGACAATGCGGTTGCACCGCCAATGGATAAAGCCGCATCTTTAGCTATGCCGCCTGTACCTTTAAAACCATATGACATAGGTAATGCAGCGGATGCCCCCGCCACCACACCATCAACAATAGCCACCTTTCCAGCGGTTTCAGAATCAACACCTTTGCGTGTTAAATCTTTATAGCTGTAATTGGTTTCAGATAAACCTGTAGTGGAAACAGCACCAGGTACACCGCCGAGTATCAAACCAACTGTATTTCGTGTGGCAAAGTCACCTACCCCAAAACCGATATTACCGACAAGACCTGTATTTTCTTTATCTTCCAGTTTTTCGATTGTTCCGAAAACAAGATCATCACGTGCTTTGTCTTGTTTAGATTTGTACTCAGCATAAGGTTCAATAAATTCATCCGTTTGAACGTCACGAAATGAATAAGAAACACGGTCAACAACTGCATCAATCGGCTTGGTAATCGTATCAACTGCTTTGGCAAAACCTGCACCGGCACCACGTGGAATAGATGAAGCCGCACCATCAAATAAGCCCGGCTCTTTTTTCTGTTGAGTTTCTTTATGTGCAAGACCCTTGGTGTTTACTTCATCAACCTGACGCTGATCTTCACCTGAATATTCGGATAGCCAGTTACTCACTACTTGGTCGCTCCCATGATATTGATGCGCCAGTAATTACCACCTGATTGCAATGGATTGCCGCGCTCATTGATCAAATCGTATTGAATCTCACCCTTTGCTGATCGCTTATCTGAGCGACGCAAACGAAGACCTTCAAGCTCGGATACTGGAATGCCTGTATTCTTTGAAATGATTGCATAACCGCTTTCTAAATGGTTGCTGAATATCTTATCTTCCATGCCGTACGGCTTAGACACTTTCCATTTTTTTTGATTGCCATATTTCACGTCTTGGTCATACACACCACCAGTGGCTAAACCTAAAGCAATGTTGGTAATATCCTTACTGATATCATCTTTGTCTTTGTGTTGATAGTTATCACGCTCAGTTATGTGAGCATATAGTGATTTAAATGATGCAAAGGTCATATTGGCGGTATTGCCACTTACAGTGCTGCCGACATACTTATTAAATTCCTGTTTAAGCAAGTCGTCTTTTGGCATGATTAATTGCTTGTTTTTAAGTGCTTGAGTACCGCTAATAATTGCAGTTGCTACATCTTCACCCTTAGTAGACTTAAAGTTATTCATGCGCGCAATGCCTGCCATGATGTATGACTGATCACCACCACCTAACTGACCTAGAGTAGCCCCCCAAATTGCATGCCCTTTGGTGCCGTACTTTTTAGCATTGGAAACTAAGCCACTAATGAAATTCAGTTTTTCATTCACACCCATAGCTTCAAAAGTCTTTTTAGCCTCGGGCAGATCCTCGGCTGAAATAGGTGCAAGTTTTATATTTGGGTCTTTTAGCGCCAACTGACTTGTGCCGTTATCAATGGCTTTTTGCGCCCATGAAGAAGGATTGGTTTTTAATTCAACTGCACTCAGTTCATTAACCTTTAGACCTGTTTCACGTACAACTTGATTGGGGTTGTCTTTAAGTACGCTTAATTTCTCTTTATACAAACTTTCATATACACCCAAAACCTTTTCTTCAGTCACAGCATCATTGGTTTTGCTGTTCTTCATTTTGGCTTTTTGTTCGTTAATCAATGCCAATTGTTCACTGGTAGACTTACGGCTGAAGCTTTGAAAGTTCCCAGACTGTTGTTTGTAAAATTCATATTCAGCTTCATGCTCAGTACCTTTTACTGCTGTACCTACATTTGCCAGATAATCATCATCCAAAGCACGACCTGTCAAAACCTGAGATTTAAAATCATTCAGGTATTTTCCCGCCTCACTTTCTCGCTTATTTTCCTCTGCTTTGATTTGCGTATTCAAAGCCTCAATGCGACTCAAAGCCTGTGTTTTCTTTTGCTGTGCAGTCGGTCCATCGATATAACCGTATTTGCCTGAGTCCAAGTCAGTGATTAACGTCTGTAGTTCAGCGGTGTTCTTGCCCGATACAGCGACTGTAATACGGTCGTCAATATCCATTCCGTCACGTGTAGATTCATATTTATAAAGCCGTTCCTGTTTGTCAGCTTCAGATAAAGATGAGTTTGCAAGATTGCTTGTAAGATATTCACGACCTTCCTTTCGATCATAACGTGTAGCAATATCAGAATAACGCTCTACCAGTACTGCATCCTTTTGAACATCAGCACGAAGTTGTAGCGGTAAAAATCCCGGCGCTTGCTTGGTAACATTTGAATCCCAATACTGCTTCAAATTTACTTGGGCATGACCCGGCATTTCAGCTTCAAGCTGCTTATAACGATCTTGCGACCACTTTTGTAAATTCACATTTGCATCTTGGGCTTTGGTCTTGCCATTGGATACATCATTTTTAAGTAATGTTACCTGTTCACTCATTTCGGTAGTGAGCACATCATCAAGCTTAACCTTAGCTTCTTGCTCAGCAATTTGGTTGTTGTACAATTCCAAGCGTTTTGCACTAACTTCCGCTTCACGTTGTTGCTGATCTTTTTGCTGTGCATACTGTCCAGTAACTTGCGATACGTTTTGCAACGCACCTGCAATCATTTGACCAGTTTGGTTTTGTGGCATTTGGATACGATCAACCTGCGGCATCGCATTACCAAAATTACCCATAGGAATTTTAGCCATTACTTCCAACCTCCCGAGGTGCCACTGCTAGTATTTCCTTTTGCCGCAAGTGCTGTTTCGGCTTGTTTACCCTTGTAACTACCCACTGCCGAAATACTATTTGCAACACCTGCAGCCGCAGCAGCATTGGCATTGCTACCATATTGACTAGCTGCAGCTTTTAATTGCTGTGATGAGTTATAACCGGTGATTTCAGCCATATTTGCATCATAGTTACCTGAACGTTCAATCTCATCATTAATGACAATTGCTGTGCCTTCATTCACATCAAGCCCATTTCCCGCTAGTGCTGCACGTGCGGTTGATTGAGCCTTGTCCTTTTCCTTGCGGATACGTTCAGCTTCAAGCCGACCTCGTGCCGAACTTGCTTTTGCATCTGCTTCAGCTTGTTCTTGCATGCCTTTATTAGAGTTGTAAGCTGAATAACCTGTAATAGCCACACTTGCTACTGATGCGACTGCTGCTACTGCCATCCAAGACATTATTCAATCCCCTTGCATTTGTTCGGAAGTGACGCAAGGAATTGATCAATCTCATTATCAGGCACAATTACTTGCTGTTCGATTATTTCTAAATCTGTACTTTCGGTTGGATGCACAGTGATCCATGAGCTATCTTCATGAAAATAACCAATGCGTTTTGTACCCGGCATAGACTTCAAAACCACTGGCGCTTTTAATAATTCAATGCCGTTTTCAGTTGCCACGGTTAAAGATCCAGTGAGCAAGATATTCATATGCTCGGTACGGTGCATTTTGCTCACCACTAGAGTTCCTGCGGCTGCATTCATCTGACGCATATAAACACCTGGTGCAAAGTGGTGTTCAACTGGCACATCGATCAATTCTGCATTGTCAGTAATTTGCTGCTGAACATTACGGACTACATCGATATAAGCCTTGTTTTGAATATCACCCAAGATATGGGCCAATAGGTCTGTGTTGTCTGCTGTGATAACTTCGCTCATGCTTTTAGCTCCTTATCCAAAACTGTGCCGTATTCAGTGAATCCAAAGTGCTTGTACAAACGTATGCATGCAGCAGATTCAACACCGGTTGTGGTGCCACATTGGATGCGACTTGCACCCATGAGTTGTGCCCAACGGATAAACGCCTGAATCAGCATGTAAGCTGCTCGTGATTTTCTAAATTCAGGCTTTACATATAAGCAATCATCAAAAGCAATTTTTGTATTGTTGAACCAGTCACCACCGATACGGCCCACAAAGCCACCAGCAATTTGATTGTCATGCTCAACTAAAAGAACCACACCACCACCCTTAATCAAACTGATGAAATGCTTGGCTGCATTTTCAGCAAGATAAGGACGATTTTTATAGTTCGGTGCTTCCTTAATAAATTCCCCACCCAATGCGACCATTGCAGGCACATCGGGAAGTGTTGCTACACGTAATCGCATGGTTATTTCTCATTGATAGACATTTGCATAGCTATAGCTTGCAAGTGAAACGGTAGCGGTTTGTTGTGTGAAATGATTAAGGGTACTTTGTGTAAGTCTTCCCATGAGCCACCTTCATTTAAGTGATACCCGGTGTATGGTGGTTTAGGACCCAGCAGATTGTCTTCATATGTGAATAATTCGATTAATTCGCCGTTGATTTCTGGTGCAATCGTTTTATTAAAGAAGAAACTTATGCGGTCTACTTTTGCCTTGTGCATCATGGATGACATTGGCGCTTGGCTTAGTTCAGGTGGGAACAGCTCAACAATGCATTCAATAGCCTGACCAAAATTAGCACCGTCAGTTCCTACACCAACTTGATAAACAGCATCACCTTCACGCTGATAAGCAACAATATTGGTTAAATAACCTGGTGCGCTCGTTCCAGATCTTTGCGAATCAACCAGTGCATCAAAAGACAACTCTTCTAAGCAAACAGTGCCACCACGATTGATGAGCATGAATGCCCTGTCTGCACCTAGTTGGGTTGGCATAGAGCTAATACTAAGCACAGATCCACCGAAGTCATGCTGCGCCCATGCAATTACTTCTTGATCTCGATTGAATGTAATTGATGCAACTTTGCCATCACCCAATACACACCAGACAATATTTTCAGGTTCTTGCTGATATGAAATTTCATTGATGCCTTGGTGTATTTCACCAATGTGCGAAGATAAAGAGCTAATCTCTGGCGAAACCAAACCATCTACTTCAAAGCGGTATGTCAAAGCACGTACACGCTCACCGCCACGTTGTACGAATAGCAATTCATTACCCACACGTTCAGGTCGGGTAATTGGATAAGCACCATATGCACTGTGTTCGTTAATGTTCACGGTTGTCGGTGAAAGCACTCCATCAGAATCAACCATGTACTCGCCACCAGAAGTGAGACATACAACACCGCGCTGTGCTTCCAAGAACAAAATACTGTTGGATAATCCAGAAGCCGAAACAATACTGAATGCATCTGCATCTTCTGAAGTTTCAAGAAAATTACCATTGTCCCCGACAGCACTAAACCAAATTTTATTCGGTGCTTTTTTGGTATTCGCAATCACTAAGCGTTGTTTGTAGTAGGTGCAGCAACGTGGATAGCCATTTTCGGAGTTAAAAGCAGGTGGAAGAATCCCCCATGCACGTTCAATTGCTAAAATATCAGCATCAAGCTTTTTAATGATTTCACCGTTGACTTGGTTTGCATTGATGTACTGGGTGATCTTGATAATCCCCCCATTTACTTCAAGATAATTACCTATATCTGCTGCGGTAAATGTAGCACCTGCTATAGCTGTGGTAAGTACCCAATCTGATGTACTTGTATTCGGCTGCTTCTCACTGTTATCGCGTGTAGCTTGATAATAGGCACCTAAATAGCTAACGACATCGCCAGTCAAATAAGCCTGTGTATTCACCCACCCGCTAATGTCACTCAGAATGAATGAAACAAATGCACCCAAATCCTTTCCTGATGGCTTGCCTTTACGGAATGGGTAACGTGCGTTTTCAGAGTCTGTTGGTACATGGGTATAAACAAACTGATTTACCTGCCAATTAGTAAAATCTGAATCACATCGCAGACGCTGCACTGGTACATCGTTATGCGTCAAGAACAATTCAAATCGGTATTGAACAAACTGAATATTGGGTATTTGTGCCGCCGTGTATGGCGTGGCAATAGTAGCAACGATGACTTTTTGACGTGGATCAAATACCTCTATTGCAAGGGGTTTTAAGATCAGCATGTACGAGTTATTGGAGTTTACAACGAAAGGGATTAGACGGATCGCATTATCCTGAGTACTTAAAAAGAAAGTACCTGGTCTTTTCCGTACTCCACCCTCAACCAGTGGAATCACATTTTTAAGCGTCTTTGCACCGTTGCCGTACTGTTGGATATCGGTGCGCGTATACAGTGTTGGAGCCAATTCCCCAGCACTGAAATTATTCTTCATGATGTGCTGTTTCATTAGTAACGCACCCCCATCAATGAAGGGTAATAATCTGCTGCAAAATCCTGTGCTGGACGTTCTTGGCCATTGATCGCACGTGCTTGTTTAAGCATGTTCTGTAATTTCTGCCATGCGCTATCCGCTTCGGTTTGACTGCCTGTAATCGGCTTAGCCAGTTTATGTACCAGATACAGCGCCATGCATTCAGAAAATAATGAATCCCATGTTTGTTCGTTGTCATTGTCTGAGACATACACCAGGTTAATTAAATTGGTATCAGCAAGAATATGACGCTCTTCAAACTCATAGCTGTATTCACCTGCACTAATCACACGGATGAAATCTTTAGGTAATGGAAAAGCATAGCCATAACCAAACGCTGGGTAAGTGGTCACTGGTGCAAGTTGTGCGCGTTTTTTAGCAAATGACCAAGGATGCATACGAAGCAATGCCCGACGTGATGAATCATAGACAGCTGCACAACGACGTGCATTTTCTGTGTTGTCATCAAAGGATTGGATTGTCTTGGCACCGATCATGCTCAATGCTTCATTGCAGATTGAAACTTTTGTAGTTGTCATAGAAAAAGCCCTCAAGTTTTAATGATCTTGAAGGCTTTGAGGGTTTGGTTTGTTGGGTGTTAGCCGTGGAACAAGCGATAACCTTCCAATTCCCAGAGTTTATTTTCTGCGATTTCTAGAACATCTTTTGTGGAATATTGAATCCCAATTTCTTCATTAAAGTTTTCAGGATTTACCGATTTTGAAATTGCCGTGCCTAAGTAAAATTTATCATCAAGCCAGGCAATTGCCAGCACATGCGGAATAGGTGTTATACAAGTTGTTGTGTGCACCACCACACGATCCATAAGAGCATCGATCTGATTTTTAGTCACACGCGGTGCTGCTGCTTTTTCTGCAAGTTCTTGTTCTGTTACTGGTTTTCCTTCCCCTGTATCTGATTCATTATCTTCAATAGCAAACTTACGTTCAAATTCAGCCTTGGGTAGCCATTGCACATAACCATCATATTGTGGTGTATTTTTTTGACCTGCTGAATCTTCAACTAAGAATCCAACATCATCACCATTTTCATTTTCAGGCAATCCCCATTCACGAAAGTCATTGTATTCTTGGCGAGTCATTGCTATTGCAGATACCCAAACAACAAGTGAACGTGCTAATAATTTTTTACTCATCTTATTTTCCTTTCTCTTTTAGACAATCACGGCACACCTTGATTTCTTCATCATCAATCGTGTATTCAACTTCAGTCGCACCATGAAAACCAAAAAGACACATTAGGAATTGAATCATTTTGGCTGCTCCTTATAAAAAAGACTTCACACCCTGCTCAGAGGTGTGAAGCCAAAGGTTGACTGTTAGACTACAAAATCAATCGCGACTACTTTGGTTTCATTCGCACGACCTGCTGCAAATGAATGAACACCACCAACCTGTTTCATGTTCTTTTTGTCTGGACGAGTCGAGATATCGAAGCTTGTAATATCTGCATCGCCAAAATGTACGGCAGATCCACAGTAAACAACGGTACGCTTAGTTGTTTCAGCTGTAGCACCATCGTTTAGCTTTTCGTACGGAATCCAGTTGAAGCCTAACCACTTGCCACCAACACCACCTTCTTGCAGCATTTTACCAGCCATGAAGTCGGCAGATGTAAGCGTAGTATCGCCCAAGATTTTCTCAAGCATTGTTGAGCTGTACAGAATGTAAAGCTGCTCGCCGTTATGCTCATCGTTTTCGTTTTTACGGAAAATTGATTTAGCTTTTACAAGCTGCTGCTTCAATGTGCCGAATGCCGACAAGATGATTTGACCTGCTGGCAATGCAACCGCAGTAGTAGAAGTAGCACCTGCATCATCAACCACTTTACGGCTTACAGAACCAACTGCCGCTTGATAAATAATGTCGTCAATTTTTCGACCACGCGCACTCAGCAAAAGCTTCATGTATTTATCTTGTGGATTGGCTTTTAACTTTGGAACATCACGCGGTTCAATCGGAATGAATAGATCAAAGTCATTCATCAAGACTGAGCGCACACCTGCATCCGGAATTGTCCAAGTCGTGTTGCCCATACGAGCACCAGACGCAGACATTTCCACTTGGCCCATGTCATTAATCGTAAAAGATTCACCCGTAATCTTTCCGCGATTTACAACAGTTTTAAGCAAGCGCGATTCATTCTGTGCTGACGCAATTTCATATGTGTCATGAAACTGCTGAACAAATGCCGCCGTGATTTTGTTTTCGTTAGCCATTGGCTATCCCCTTATTTGTAAGTCTTGCTGTAGTAGCGTTCAACTTGCGCGGACACAGACTTGTGATCTGGGTGCTTATCGTTTAAATACGCTTCCGATTCCATCAATGATTGAACATCTACACCACCGCTTTGTTGGGTGTTAGAAGGGGGTGTATCTTCATTAAGCTGCTGGCCAAAGTAAGCTGCCATTTTCAATACCAGTGGATTGTTACCAAATTCAGGGCTGTTCACTTCTTCAGGTGTGAGAATGCCGTTCTGAATAGCATTATTTGCAGCTGCTTGTGCATAGCCGAAATTAGTATCTGTATCTGTACCCCAAGTTTCTTTCATGGCAGATACACACGCTTCATTGTCTAAAGCTGCATTACCTTCCATGAGTGAAGGAATCAACTGGCTATATTCACCCAGCAAGAAATTTAAGCTCTTACTGTCCAGACCTGCTTCACGTGCACGCTCTAAGAACTCTTGGTTTTCAGGAATCGCCTTGAATTCATCAAAGTTAAAACCTTCAACATTGACTTCATAACCATCGATAGAATCAGGAACGGTGACTACTGGTGGTTCGATTGGTTCCGCAGGCGGATCATTTGGATTTGGTCCCGCAGGCGGTGCACCTAATACGCTTGGAGTTGGCTCTACTTCTGGCACCACTGGCTCATTAACTGGATCAGTCATTTACTTCTTCCTTATAGTTCGGGTTATTCGCTTGATTAATACTGTTGACGATAAAATTGATAACGCTCTGCTGTCCTAATCGGTGGCAAGTCTCACGCTCACCGCCCTTGTCATTGGATACAAAAGCTTCTTTGCAAAAGACCATGGTTAAGTGTTCAAGAACACGCTGACCGTTTAGATCCATATCAAATACATTTCGATAGGTTTCAGGCGTTGCACGCTTCAATGTTCGTGTTCGTACGAAATTACCTTGCTCTGGTTCTTCTTCAGGTTGCGCAGGTAGTGGACGTTCAGATAATTCAGCTTCAAGTTCACGGCATTTATCTAATCCTTTGAGCCAATCTCTGCGGTAATTCTCAGCAACGTCATGAGATTCTTTTACTCCTTCATTGAGAACATGCAGCCCAACACATGCAATCAGCAAAAGGATTGCCAGTACTGCGATAATTAAAATCACTGCATCACCTCCGTTCCTACTTGCTTCTCAATTCCTTTGGCTACTGCACCGCCTGCCATTTGCATCATTTGCTGTTGCTGTTGCTGCTGTGCCTGTGCTTCCTGTGCCTTCTGACGCATATCACGCAGTTCCTTAACCTCATCTGCTGTACGCATAATGTTTTGAGGAACACCACGACCATTACCGACAAACACCGCCACAGCATCAAAATCAACATTGTCTAAAATGGTTTGATCTACTTGTGCGAAGTTAGAAAGACTCATCACGTACTGTTCAGTGGCTGTCACTTCTTCCATTCGCTGACTACGTGCCATAGGTGATACAAACTTGAATGAAAGATTGCTACCCCAAAGTTCCTCAGGTGGTGGACCTAAAGCACCAGAACGAATAGCCAGACCAAAACAGCGATCTAGGATTGATTGCAGGTACTCGGTTTGAAGTCGTCCATACATAGGTCCTAACATTTGACGGATCAATTCAACACGTGTGTGAATCTCTGTAGCTGTCATTTGCGTGGTACCAATATTTGGCAACTGGTCAGCCATTAACTTGCGACGAATACCACCTTGTACGGTAGTAAGCAGATATTCAGAAATTTGAAAGTTCGTGCCGGTATCCAAACGCTTCATTGAATCAATTGAATTGGCAATGATGACTTTTCGTGGACCAATACGAACGGTATGAGGATTGAGTACGCCGTCATCTTCTGCGATCCACAGACCACCAAGATCCAAATCTGACGAACATACAGTGTTTATCATTAGCTTGTTCAGCATCTTGGCATCAGGTAATGCAATCGTCATTTGACCATTGCCATAGACCGAATTCGGCAAACGCCTTAAACGTGGTACCGAGCATGGAAATTCGTGGTACCCGGATTCCTTCATGGTGTGATTGTTATTGATATCGACGTGGTATGAAGCAAAAGGCATAGCCTTGTTGATCTGACCTGACCCCACTTGCTTACGTGGTTGAATCACATGTAGCAGCTTCATCTTTTCATCTGGTGAGTTCTTGGCTTTCTCAAGCACACTATGATGGCAGTTCTTTTCACCATAAGTATTGATCATGGTTTCAACTGTCATTTCATGTTCACGGTAAATGGTATCTATTCGACCATCAGCACGTGTTGAACCGATAAAGCAGTTCCCAATATGCCAAGACTCAAATACATAACCACCACCTGCTTCACGATCAATATCGGTATAGAGAATCCCCCAACCTGCAGTAACAATATCAGTCACAGTTTCAAAGCTTTCACTGTCAAAGTTTGCTGCATGGATATTGCGCCACATGAACTGTGCAGCATCTTCAAGCCATCGCTCACCATCGGTTAATACAGAAAGATCATCTACACCATCCGGTTGTGCTTTAAACCAGATAGCATTGGCAGGTGTTACGCCGTTCATGATCATTGAAACGAGAACTTGAACTGCATCAGCTGCTGTTGAATCGTATAAATCGGCACGTTCAGTTTCGCGCTGATTCTTGGTACCCGAACCAGAACTAAAGTTTTGCTGACGCTCTGGTGCACCGTACTTGTAGCAGTCTGCCCAATGGCTTTCGAATTGAGCACGTGCAGATTTAAGCTGATTTAAACGAGCACAAAACTTACGAGCGTCTTTTTCCATTAGCCACCGCCTAGTGTTGTTTTAGTTTTAGCGCCTTCGATCTGACCACCTAGTGCGCTCATACTGCCTGTTGAAGTTGAAGTACGACGCATAGACTTTTTAAGGTTTGCTTCAGCCGTTGCCTTTTCAGCTGCTTTTTGAGCATCGCCTTCAGGATCTTGCTGAACTACTTTTGGTTTTCCGCACATACTTAGTACTCCTCTGTAGTCCAACCATGAGGGCCACAAACCTGACGAGTGCGCTTTGCAACTGGTTCACTAACTACACTAGATGTAGGTACATGCGGTGCTACTGGTGCGGCACTTGCCTTGTTGTTACGCCATTCAAGGAATTCTTCATATTCCTGTTTGTCTTGCTGTTCTTTTGTTGCTGGTTCTTCCTGAACTGGTTCACTAGGTGCACTAGTTGACTCAGCATCCGGCGCACCAAGAATCGCATCTAAAGTTGCATCATCTTGTGTTGGTGCAGGTGTTTGAACTACTTCGGGTTTTGGTGCCTCTATTGTTGCACCTGGTGTTCTTGGTTGACGTGCCATGAGAAAAGCCCCAATTGGTTTGATTGAGGCTTTAGTGTTGGTCGGTAGGTGTTAGGGTTTGTTGTGTGATTCTTCAATGCCTAAGCTCAAGGCCTGATCCAGCTGCTCAATCACAGCATCTAATTCATCCCAATCATCAAACATGTCTAATTGCCCTATCTTGTACTTGTACGTTGCCCATTCACCCTCACGTGGGTAGCGATCCAAACCAACTTCAATCTGCCAAAGCAAAATGAATGCATCACCGTTGTCGTAATTTGGAATACCACCACGGGACCATTCCGAAACTGTAGACGCACCAGATACCGGTAGAACGTCTGCAATCTTTTCATGTGTCCAACCTAAGCGGCCTAAATCTAAGATCATGCGGTTGAAGTCTGGACGCTTGTATCCACGACGTTTTACGATGAATTCTTTAACCTTTTTCTTGGTTCGCTGGTTAATGAAACGCGCGCGCGCGCGAGGAGAGTCCGCAGAAGCTAATAAATCAACCGTCATGTTCATAGATCACCCCAACTCATAAACTTTAATTTTTATTAAACCGCCATCTACAACATGGCCACGATTCACTATCAGCGTGTCAAATTGCTCATCATCGGCACAGAATCCACATTTCACTAAACTGTCGATTGTTGCTTTGAGATAGTTGTCTATGTCTCTGCGTAATCGGTCAGGAAAATGAAACGTCACATCTAGTTTTAAACGTGAAGTCGAGCCTAATGCCGGTACTAAAATTTTAATGACTTCATGGAAAGCGATAGCCCGATCACTCAAATATCTGCGCTTCCCTGCTGCTACCCAGTAATGGTTTACCGAAGGTGGAACTATCGCTATTTCACAGTCCAAAATAGGTGTAATTCCACCAGTTTGTATTTCCTCACCATTGCTCGTATTTAGCGTTTTGTTTGCTTTACGTACCTTTGCTTCAATTTTCTTTTTAAGTTGCGCCTGCCCCTCATTTTTTCGCATCTGGTGTCTTTTTAAATGGTTGCTCAGCTCATCCTCACTCATTCTCATATTTAAGCTACCGTCCTTAGTTTGTTTAAAAAGGCTTGATTTGCATTCCCTGCATAGCCACACCATTTTTTAAAATGCTTGTTCCAGTGGTACCAGGTGCCGTTCTGGTTCATCCAAAATGTGCCGTCTGATTCGATATGTGTTGCTCCTTCAGGTTTCATGCTGTTGTCACCCCGAATAATTGCTTTGTTTTTTCTGTAGCCTTGAATGTGTAAATCGATGTTTTAATTAAATATCCGCAGTAAATTAAATCCTTTAAACACCTACGAATCGTCATTATTTGGCAATCCACAACGCAGTTCTGGATATCTTTAACGGTAAATTCCTGTGTTGCATGAGCTGCAAAGACCAACATATCCATGCGCTTTTCAAAAGCTGTTTGAGATCGAGATTCAATGTCGTTATGAGACTTACACGGCGTTAATTTCACTGATTGGTATTTCATGATGCTTTACCTGCACGGCGGTAGATCAACTGGGCTTGTGCTGCTAGATCGGCTGGTAGTGGTGAGCCTTTGCGATTTAAATCCTCATCAGGTTTATTCAATGCCTTAGGTTGAATCCACATCACTTGTACACGACCTAATTTTTTGGCTTTCTGCAGGTAGTCTTGGTAAATATCTCGAAATGCAAAGTGAGCTGCTTTCTGCCCTTCGGTTTTTAAGATGTGACGAACTTCATCAAGTGCCTGTTTAGCCAGTGTTGTGATTTTCTGATTCTTATCCGCTTCAAAATTTAAGGCTTTAGCCCAAGCTTGTTCAGCAGTCCACCAGTCACCATCATGTACACACCAAGAACGAAATTCAGGAAGTGAAGGACACCATTTTTCAGAATTCATGCGCTCTAAGCCACGGCGTAGTTCTTCAGGTTTTAAGCTGTTCAAAACCGTGCAAGTGGTGAATTGCAGTTCTGAAGGTGAAATTTCACCGAATTTTTTATCGAATGCTTCACCGTAAAGTGCTTGCATACGTGCAAGTACCTGGTCTGCGATTTCTACTGGAAAATTGACTACAAACGCATCTTGAAATAATTGGATGTTGCTCATGAATTATCCCCTGAAACTGCACCTGATCCGTAACGATGGTGCTTAGGTTTTTGTGGTGCTGGTGGTTTATTGTTGGCAGGTTTTGTTTGTGATGAATTTTGAAAGTTACTCAACCAGTTCAACCAACACGTCATCCATTTTTGAGGTGAGCGTGTTTCTGCACTCAATGACCACTGTGCAAGTTTTTTAAGTTGAGAAAGAATTTGTTCATCGGTGAAATCAGGAAAGCTAACTTTTGCCTGAGATTGAAAATCAGATTGAGCCGAATAGGTTTGAGTTAATTCTTTAAGTGAATAAGATTTTAAATCTCTTGGATGGTATTCAATGAAACTCATCATCGAACGATTTTGAGGTTCAAATTTTTCACGTGTTATTTCATTATTATCTAAAGTATCTATAGAACTATCTATTGTGTGTTCCCCTAGTGAACTAGTTACTGGTGTACTAAGGGAACTAGTTTGGTTCACTGGTGGAACTGGTGTACTAAGGGAACTAGTTCCCTTAGTGAACTGGTCTTTAATAGAAACCTCATTCAGACGATAAGACTTCATCCCCTGTTTACCACTGCCAACAATGCTGATAATGCCGTATTTAATAAGTTCTTTTAATCCGGCAGATACGGTTTTACGACCTAGTTGACGTGCACCTGGTAAATCACAGCCCTGTAACTGTGAATAGCTCACATAATCAGTTTCTTTTAAATGCCCATTGATACGGCTTTCAAGTTCCGCATAAACATTACGTGCCGCATCACTAATAAAAGGCCATACTTCTTTTCGATACAAACGACTAGACATTACATAGCCTTGCTCGAACTTGTCGCTATACATGTTTTTTCCAGCCCCTTGTTCTTTAGGCTGCGAAGGCTTTTTAAATGGAATAACTTGTGCAGTACTCATATCTTCCAAGCCTCCGCTTTTTGTGCTAAATTTGGCATCGGTTCCATACCTCGTTTACTTTTCGGAGTGAACGGCTAGAAAGTCCAGCTGGTCGCACAGTTGGACTTTTTTTACGCCTGAATATTTTGGAGTTACGTCACGGATCGGACGTGGTGCCAGTTCAAGGTGAAATGTATCTTCGGTTTCTTTGGTAAGACCCATAACCGGCATGAGAGTATTTAAATACGCTTCAACTTCAGCGATATCTCGCATGACAAGGTCACGTATGTACTCAGAAACAGAATTAAATTTTTTAGACTTACTAATAGCTATAGCTTTGGTCTTTTCGCCATCTGTACATTTAAAAGTAATACTTTCGAGTAATTTTTCAGACATCATTCATCCCCTTCACTTTTTGGATGAGTCTTTTCTTTGTGCAATTTCTTTAATCCTTCAGCGATTTCATAAGAAAGCCTCTTACCTTTCTTCCCGGTTTTTAGGTCGCTTATATAGTTCTGTGAACATGGAACGCTTTCAGCAATCTGTTGCTGGGTCATATTTCCCTTCTTTTTGTCTTGAAGGTCTTTAATTAGCTGACTCCAATCAGTCATTTCTCAATTCCCGTAATAGCTATCGGGATAATTTATCTTGATTGCGATATTTAAGCAACCGCCATAGCGATATAAATTTGTATCACAATGGCGATATCAACTTTGGAGTATCACCCATGAGTGTAGGAAACCGAATCAGAACATTGAGAAGATCTCTAAATATGTCACAGCCTGAATTAGCCAAAAGAGCCAAGGTAGGACAGTCGACTATTTCTGATTTAGAAAATGATAAGAAAAGTACATCAGCTAAAAATATGGAAGCAGTTGCTCAAGTATTAGGAACTTCCAGTAGCTATTTATTGACTGGAAAACAAGAATCTAAGGGCGCGATCGATCAAATAGTCGAGCATGTAAATAACAATGATGAGATTCTTTATCAAATAAATAATTTAGTGAAGATTAGGTACTATCCAAATCTTCCTATTTCTTGTGGATCGGGCGCTTTTGGTGAAGCTCTTGATGAGGATTATGAGGAACTTACTATAAACAGCAACTCTCTGAAAGATAGGCACATTCATCAACAATATTGTGTAGCGTTTCCTGCAAGTGGTGATTCAATGCTACCAACCATTAAAGACAAGGACACTGTTTACGTTGATCTGGAAAGAACAACTGTAAGGGATGGAAAGGTTTTTGCTATTTGTCACGGTGGGCTTTTTAAGTTTAAGCGACTGTATAACCTACCTCTTGGCGGTGTACGAATTGTTTCTGACAATGCAGCTGAATTTCCAGAAGAAAGACTAACGGCTCAAGAAATAATTGATCAGCAATTTGAAATTATTGGCTGGGCTTGGTCTTGGCAGTCAATGGAGAGTTGGTAATGGATAAAGGGAAGTTATTTTTTTGGATTTGGCAGTTAGGAAGCATTCCAACATTAATCTATCTAATGTTTTTTAATACAAATTATAATTGGTGGAATTGGATAATAATGATTCCAATTAATTTTTTCTTAGCTGAAATATGGCCGATTTATTGGTTTTTTAAGTGGATAGGGCTTGGATCATGAAGCTAATAAAAGTAATCGTTTTAACAGCTGGTGTAATAGCATTATCGGCTTGCGCTACCGTCGGGAAGTTTGAGAAAAGAATGGAGGCAAAAAAAGGGCTAACCAAAGAACAGCTAATTGATGATATGGGTATCCCTGATAAAGAGTATAAATCTGATAGTTTTGAGGTGGTTGAATATAATCAACATGATACGGTTAGGTTACCAAACTCTAGTTCATCTTATGTAATTGGTAATCAGATACAGACAACTACGACAAATAATACATTCGACATTTCATGTAAGCTTGAATTCAAGTTGGTGGATGGGGTTGTTAAAAACTACAGATACAAAGGCAGGTTGTGTACTTCCTATTAAAATACTAAATATTCTCTAGCCCGCTCATGCGGGTTTTTTAATACCCAAAATAAATATTATCTTTTTTGCGATATATTATCGCTATCGCTATTGACTTAAAACTATCGTTAATGCGATATTAGTCTCGTACCCAATAAATACGAGATAACCCATGACTCAATTCAAAACCCTAGCAACTGGCACAAACCATACAAGTCTAATTGTCTGTGATGGTGAGCTTAAAGTTGTGCAATGTGGCGAAGTAATTGCGGTTATCACCAACTGGTAAAAACAAAAAAGCCCTCCTGACTACGACATCAAAGGGCTTTTTCAAAACAACGAGGTCATTATGAGTCAATACCCATCACATAGTCAAACACCAGACTTCGTAAAAAACGAAAGTCACACAAATCCTGTGCTGTTTCAGCACCCAACGGAAGCAGAAATGCGCGTTTCTCGCCTTGCCCAATTTAAAGCTGATGCTAAAGACTTCGCTCTTTTCGTTGTCTTCGCAATTTGCGCTTGGTTGCTCATCAGTCTGCTTTTAACTGCCGTATTTGGGGGCTAAATATGAATGCATTTGTCGAACTACCAACAGCTTCGCTCATTGAAAAAATGAGCAATGATGAATATCACGCTTGCCCTGAATTTAGCTCAAGCCAGTTAAAAGACATGAACCGTTCTGCTGCTCACTTCTATGTAAACAGCATTACCAAGGAAGCTAAAAAAGAAGCTTCAACTGCTATGAACTTCGGCACATTGGTTCACACCATGTTCCTTGAACCTGAGCAATTCGAAAATGAATTTGTGATTGCTCCTAAGTTTGACCGCCGTACTAAAGCAGGTAAAGAAGAAGCTGCAGCATGGGAACAAGCGAATGAAGGCAAGTTGCTTGTATCAGAAGAAGACGTAGCAAATGCAAATCGTATGGCTACAAACCTACGTACGTTAAGCATCTATAAAGCTATGCAAGATAACTACGGCATGCCAGAAGCAAGTTTCTTTTTTACTGATCCTGTTTTTGGTTTGAATCTTCGTGTACGTCCTGACTGGCACATTGCCCCATGTAAGGCATTTCCAAACGGTCTGATCATTGACTTAAAAACAACTGATGATGCACGCCCAATGGCATTTTCACGGACCTGTGCAAATTTTGCTTATGACCTTTCAGCGTCAATGTACCGTGAAGGATTCCAGGCTTACTACCAAACAGAAGATAAGCCCCCTTTCATCTTTCTGGTTGCTGAGCGAAATACACCGTTCAACGTCAAGCAGTACAAAGCATCTGACCTGTTTTTAAGTGTCGGTGATGTTCGGTACAAGAAATCAAAAGAATCTCTTGCGGAATCCTTACTCCTTGACGAGTGGCATGGTTATTCAAAAGAAATAGAAGACATTTTTCTTCCGCAATACATGACTAAACAAGCTTTAGAAAACGATTTCAACTAATTAAATTTCAGGAATATTTATTATGAACGCTCAAACTCAAATCACTGCTGCACCACAAGCTTCTTCTGTTGGTTTTTTAAATGTTGAATCGTTTGAATTTTCTCAACGTGTTGCAAACATGTTGTCTAATTCAACCCTGGTACCAGAACAGTACCGCGCTATCACCAAAGTGAAAGTTGGCAAAGATAACTACGGCAATATGCAATTCCGTGATGAGCCGAACCCGAATGGATTATCAAACTGTATCGTTGCCTTGAACATGGCTAACCGTATGGGTGCTGATCCGCTCATGATCATGCAAAACCTTTACTTGATTGAAGGTCGTCCATCTTGGTCATCTCAGTTCATCATGGCCTCTATTAATAGCTGTGGTCGCTTCTCATCATTGCGTTTTGAAGTTGAAAACCTTGGTGAAGTTGAAGTCGAGTATCAAGAAACTGCCTGGAGTAATGGCCGTAAAAACGTGGTGGCTAAAACTTTAAAAGTCGAAAACTCTACTTGTGTTGCCTGGGCGATTGAAAGCGGTACCGAAATTCCAAACTTCTCTTTGGAAGAATTAAAAGAACATGGTGGAGTTTATAAATGCTGTAAAGCGTATGGCATTCCACTTGTTGAATCTTCAAAGATCAGTGTTGAGATGGCAGTAAAAGAAGGCTGGTACATGAAAAATGGCAGCAAATGGAAAACCATGCCAGAACAAATGCTTCGCTATCGTGCTGCTTCATTCTTTGGGCGTGTCTATGCACCTGAATTGCTTATGGGCTTGCGCTCTGTGGAAGAAGAAAAAGACCGCATCATTGACGTTACACCGGATCAATCGCTTTTAGAACAGGCTGATGCTAACCAGTTAAAACGTGAAATTCTTGGTGTGAAATCCCCTGCTGCACTTGATGAGATGGAAAGCAAAGTATTAATGCTTTCTGATGATGCTAAGCGTGAAGAACTTTTAAAAATGATCAGCGCCCAGGTTAAAAAATTCCAACCTGCTGCGGAAGCTTCTGCAAAAAAGCCTGAACCTCAACATGAGGAAGCCCCACCAGTAAAAGAAGTGAAGGAAGTTCAAGCGAAAAAGCCGACCTCAGCAGAACTTAAAAAGTCGTTTGCCAAAGCATTAAATAATGCAAAAAGTGAACGTGAAGTTGCGGCAATTGAATCTCAAATTGAGTCTAGTTTTGATTTATCAGAAGCCGATAAGAAATATCTAGCAGTCAATGTTCAGCAGATGTATGACAAATATGCACCGGCAGAGAACGCACCAGTAGATCCAGCACCGGAACAATTAAGTGTTAATGAATTGCAAAGACTACAAAAGGAAGCTGAAAAATTAGTTGCTCAGAAAGAAGAGTCTCCGGCTGCTGATCCAATCAAAAGCCAAATGGCCAAAGATGGATTAAAAAATCAGATTGCCAATGCCCCTAACGTTGAAGCTTTAAAAGAAATTGCACAAACGGTTCGTGAGTACAAATTAAAGCTAACCAATGATGACATGGGCGAAATCCTTCAGGATTATGCGGCACGTAAAAAGCTCTTAGAAGATCAGCAAGACATGTTTGCCGATGTGGTCGAAGAACCTTGGATTGATGGAGCGATCAAACGTATTGCAGCTGCTAAAAATCAAGATGATATTAACGCTGAATATTCAGACCCAATGTGTGAAGAACTATCTGATAAAGACAGACAGCGTTTAGATCTGGCAGCACAGAAACGCGAAGCAGAACTTTTCGGGTAATAAATCCAATGTGGCCACACTCTTTGGGCGTGGTCCTTTCGAGGAATAACAAATGAAAGAAGTTGTTTTTGGATTAGGGTTTTTGGTGGTGATTGGGATTTTGGCAATATTAGTGAATAAGGTGGCGTGATGGATATTCAAAGAAAAGCGTTTGAGGCTTACATGGCGGATCGCTATAAAAACACCGTGGATCAACGAGTTTGCATCAATAGCGACGGTGACTATATGGCATGGGACATGCAGGTTGCGTGGCATGTATGGCAAGCAGCCAAAGCTCAAGCGGTGCCGGAAGTAATCACTATTGGTAATGAACTGCAATCATGGGTAGCTGCATGGTCATTCAGTGCAAAAAATGACGGTGAAGATTACGTGGTTGTTGATGCAAATCTGCTTGCTGAAAAAATTGAAGGGTTAACAGGAGCCAGCCAATGACTGAAATACTCGAAATCGCAAAAGACTTTGCTGATGAGCTTGCTCCTTTCGTGATCTGTAAAACCGGCACAGTCAAAACGCTTACTGCTGAACAGGTATCGGCTATTTATCACATTGCTGTGGATTACTGGATGCGTAACGAGGAAGCAAGTGTTGATGTGAAGTTACCTTTTGAAATTAGCTTGGGAGCTAAGTCATGATTGAGAGACCTGTTGTAAAAATTGGCGACACAATCAAGGCTCAATTTGAAAACTTTTTAGGTCAAGTAATTGTGGTGACCGGGATTGTTCGACGTATTGATGGCCCAAACACAATTGTTGGCAATGATCTGGTTGATGGTGTTCCATTTTTTGTAAGTCTTGATGAGATTTTAGAAATTAATCACAAATCGATTTTATCGGGTTCGGTTATGAAAAGCTTGAAGGAGGTGTCTTAATGGGAGTTGCAATTGATTTAACGAATACTGAACGTCGCATCTCTACTGCTGAGTTTGCTTTGAGAATGAATATTTCAGAAAAGGAGCTTTATGCCCGAATTAATGATGGTCGGATTAAATCACCGATGAAGGATGGGCGAAAAAACTATTGGCTGAACAGCTATGTTTTGGAGTGTATTGTGAATCCAGATAGTGATAATATTGGCTCACTAGATGCATGAACAAGCATTAAAAACAGGTCGCATTTAGCGGCCTTTTTTTCACAATAAAACTAAATGTGAGTAATATTGTGAGTAATAAAGCAGTTAAAATAATAATTATAATTTAAAAACAATTACTTATATTAATGATGATGACTTGCATCCATCGTAATCATGGTGGCTGAACGAACCACTTCATCCCCGATCTTACAGATTTCATAAAGTGCTGCAATAAAAATAGCTTGACCATCTTTCCGACGCACACCCCAACGTTGTGGCTTATGATCAAAATATTTGGACTCATAGAACTCAGCCACTGGAATGACACCAAATTTATATTTCATCACAGCATTATTAAAAGTAGGTTTCTGAATCAGGGTCTCATTGCGGGCGTTATAAGTTTTAGATGCAATTGTTTTATCTTCTGCCCATTTCGGCACGAGACCAAACATCACTTTACGCCACTCAAGACCTTGTTGTGATTTAAACAATAAAGGCAAGTCATAACCCGGATAGACTTCTTCCGGATACTCAAAAGGAATATCCTGTAGCTTTAAATCCTGCAATTGTTTGAGAGTCAATGGTTTGAAGTTTGCACACATAGTATAGGCATTAAATTAAACTTATTCGATTATATCCTTAACTGTATTAATGTGACTGTGTTAGGTCGTTAGGAATCGTCAGCCAATGTGTAAATCGAAACTCCTAGAATCCATTCTCCATTAAAACAGTCTAACCTAGAGTTTTTCTTATCGCTAAATGCAGCATTAGCTTGATCAGCCAGTGTAATCAAGAAGAAGAACTGGGAGCGATATCACGAAGCGGGATTTTATGATTCGCTGATCAAAATCAGCTGTTCACTTTTTTGATGGCAACATATATACGCCAGTAGATTAAAAATGAAGTTGCTATGTCCACCACAGCACTTTTAATCGCATCGATATGCGCAAGTTAAACTTCATCAAACTGACCTTTAAAAACGTTAAAAATCAGTTCAAAACAGATCATTACCACAATGGCAAAAATAGTAATTTTGATGGTAATCGGTAAATACAGTGCAATGAAGCGATTTAAGAATGCATGACCTTATTCACCGCCATTGGCTTTAAAATCAGCATTGATCCAACTGACCAATAAACCTAAATTAATAACAAATCCAGCCAAACTGATTTTAAGTTCCTCAACACCAGTCTGACTTAAAGCAAAAAAGCTCAATAAAATCAAAATACCGCTGACAAGATAATAATTTTTAAAATCGGCTTGGGTGATGCTGTTTTATTTTAAATCATCCAGTTGATCGGTAAGCCAAAAATACATGATTTATACTCCATTATTATGTGCCGATCATATACAAAAAAAGCCTCACAAGGAGGCTTTTTTATTCAGTTCACAGGATTAATCACCTGTATAACCTTTTAATTTCAAACGTGCTGCATGCAATAGAGGCTCTGTATAACCCGATGGTTGTTCACCGCCTTTAAAGATCAAGTCAGAAGCGGCCTGGAAAGCAATGTTGTTTTCAAAGTCAGTAGACATTGGCGTATAAAGTGGATCGTTAGCATTTTGCTCATCCACAATTTTCGCCATACGCTGCATCACTTCTTCAACTTGCTCACGCGTTACGATACCGTGACGTAACCAGTTTGCAACGTGTTGAGAAGAAATACGTAAAGTTGCACGGTCTTCCATCAAACCAACGTTGTTGATATCAAGAACTTTAGAACAACCTACACCCAAATCTACCCAACGAACCACATAACCTAGGATACCCTGACAGTTATTTTCAAGTTCTTTGGTTTTCTCTTCTTCAGACCAGTTGGTGTCTTTAGCCAATGGCGGAGTCAACAAATCATCAAGTGATAATGCTTCAGTAGCCAACAATTCTTGCTGACGGTTTGCTACATTAATTTGATGGTAGTGAATCGCGTGGATGACCGCACCTGTCGGTGAAGGAACCCATGCACAGCTTGCACCCGCTTCTGGATGTTCAGTTTTGGTTTTGTACATGTCGAGCAACATATCTGGTTTTGGCCACATGCCTTTACCAATTTGCGCCTTACCACGTAAACCAGCCTGAAGACCGATCATCACGTTACGGTTCTCATAAGCCGGGAACCAGATTTGAGATTTCACCTCACCTTTACGAACGAAAGGACCAGCTTCCATGAAGGTATGGATTTCATCACCGGTACGATCCATGAAGCCCGTGTTAATAAAGATGGTACGATCTTTCGCTTGAGCGATACAGTTTTTCAAGTTTACAGATGTACGACGTTCTTCATCCATGATACCGATTTTAAGCGTTTTAGCCGGCAAACCTAATGCTTGTTCAGCACGCTCAAACAGTTCAACTGCAAAAGCAACTTCTTCAGGGCCATGCATTTTTGGTTTAACGATATACATAGAACCTTTACGCGAGTTCTTGATTTCGTTTTCACCCTTGATGTCTGCGAAAGTCAACAATGGTGTAACCAAAGCATCCATGATGCCTTCATAAATTTCCGCACCATCTACAAGGATGGCTGGATTGGTCATCAAGTGTCCAACATTACGAAGTAACATGAGTGAACGACCGTGAATAGATGTCACGCCACCAATCAGGTTTTTATGTGTGCGATCTTTGTTCAATGTACGAGTAACAATTTTACCATTTTTCTCGATTGATTCTTCCAAAGTACCGCGCATTAAGCCTAGCCAGTTACGGTAGCCTTCTACTTTTTCTTCTGCATCAACTGCAGCAATCGAATCTTCTAAATCCTGAATGGTGGTTACAGCAGCTTCAAGTACTAAATCTTTAACACCAGCTGCATCTGTTTGACCAATCGTGCTGCTTGCATCAATTTCAACAATTACATGCAATCCATTATTTTTAAATACGATTTCAGTCGGTGCAGCAGCTTCGCCGTTATAACCAACGAATTGTGCTTGATGCACTAAAGTGGTGGTAGAACCATCTTTTAAAGTCACAACCAGTGCATTGTGCTCTACTGTGTATTTTGTTGCATCTGCATGCGAACCATTGACCAACGGGAAAGTTTCATTTAAGAAATTTTTCGCGAATGCAATGACTTTTTCGCCACGGACTGGGTTATAGCCCTTACCTTTTTCCGCGCCACCTTCTTCAGGGATCACGTCGAAACCGTAAAGTGCATCGTATAAAGAACCCCAACGCGCATTTGCCGCGTTCAAGCAATAACGTGCATTACGTACAGGTACTACAAGTTGTGGACCAGCTAAAAGTGCGATTTCTTCGTCGACATTTTCTGTGCTGATTTTGAAATCTTCTACTTCTGGTAATAAGTAGCCAATTTCTGTAAGGAAAGCTTTGTAAGCTTCTAATTCAAATTTGTTGTTGCGGTGCCATTCATCAATTTTAGCCTGAAGATCATCACGCTTAGCTAAAAGCGCCTTATTCTTAGGACTAAGATCAACAACGACTTGCTCGAAGTTTTTCCAGTATGTTTCGCTGTCTAAACCAGAACCTGGTAATGCTTCATTTTCGATGAAATCGTAAAGTTCTTTAGCAATCGCTAACTTGCCTTTTTGAATACGTGCAGTCATTGTCTTTCCTGATATTGCTACTTTTTATAACAAGAGATTCTAGTATACCGATTTAAATCTAGCTGAATAGTACTATCACAATGCTAAATAGTGATCATTTTTTATAAAATGAATATGTACATTATTAAATAAAATACCACTCACAACTGCGATGTCATCATCAACTTGAATACCTTTTTACAGTTTATAAAGTTTTTGAAATGTCGAAATTAGACTTAAGTGCAGATTTATAGCTAAAACGGTACTTAAAACCGACATTGGTATAGTTATAGAACAAAGATTAAACAATGACCAGCCTTAAATGTCGACTAAATACACATTTTCTCGCAAAAAAAAAGCGCCATTTCTGGCGCTTGATTTTAATTCGCTTGGGATTCTGTTTTCTGGATTTGTTTATGCTCTGCATTCAGATACTCATCGGACTGCATTTCCAGTAAACGTGAACGCGTGCGTTCAATTTCAAAGGCTAGTTTTTCACCTTGATAGATATCAATAATTGAATCTTCAGAGGTCAACAACAATTTTACCCCACGATCATAAAATTCATCGACCAGATAAATAAAACGACGTGCGCCTTCCGACAAATAGTCGGTTAAATGTGGAACATTACTCACCAGCACGGTATTGTAAATATTGGCGATCTCAATAAAATCTGCTGGACTACGTGGCTTAAAGCACAAATCCGAAAATTCACACCATAAAACATCTTCAGTATGCCCAACTGTTTCCACAATACGGTTATTGATAATAATCGGCTCTTGGGAAATTTTTTGAGTTTGGGTCAACGCAGTAAAACGCTGTGCGAGCCAGTTTCTATGATCATGAGTCAGTGGAGATTTAAACAATTGTGCTTGTTTGAGCACACGCAGACGATAATCCACGCCTGCATCCACATTAAGCACAACACAGTTCTTTTTCACCATCTCAATCGTTGGGATAAAACGGTCACGGTGAATGCCATGTTTATACAGACCATCTGGGGCAATATTCGATGTGGCAACCAGTGTGATCCCACGTTCAAATAATTTTTGGAACAGTTCGCTTAAAATCATCGCATCTGTAACATTCGATACAAAGAATTCATCAAAACAAATGACTACCGCCTGTTGATAAATTTGGTCAGCAACCAACTCAAGTGGATTACGCTGTCCCGATAATTTATTCAATTCACGATGTACATGCTGCATAAAATGATGGAAATGCATGCGCATTTTGCGGCGAAAAGGAATCGAATCAAAAAATTGATCCATCAACCAGGTTTTTCCGCGCCCTACACCGCCCCACATATACACGCCTTTAGGAGATGTTTGACGACGGAAACGACGAAAGGCTTTTTTTGATGCCTTAAAACGCTGCAGCAGTTCTTGCCAAACACGATCCAATTCATGGACAGCTTGCGCCTGTGCATCATCCGGCATGAACTGACCAGAAGAGATCGCTTGCGCATAACGTTCTGCAGGTGACAAAGGAATAAAGGCTGTGCTGTGCTTAGAATTTAAGTCTGACATATCATTGAATACTATTTTAGGCTATTGAAATTATAGCGAAGTTGGGGATGGAATACATATAACACTTTGGCATTAATAAAAAACTTAGGCTATTTAAAGTACTGGCGTGGACTGTATCCAAACCATCGTTTAAAGGCATGATTAAAAGCCGCCGGCTCTGAATAGCCCAGTAACTCTGCAATCATTTCAATAGAATACTCTTTATATTCTATTAGCCTTAATGCTTTATCTTTAATCAGTTTTTCACGTATTTGTTTATAACTGCTTTGGAGTTGCTGCAATTGATGGCGCAAGGTTCGTTCTGGAATTTGCAGAGCTTGTGCCGTTTCTGCCATCGTTGGCATTACTCCTTGCTGTAACTCTAAATAATCTTGCACACGTTGCACCAAAGATGGCACTTGTTCATCTATCCTTAAGCGTTCTAATTCAGCAATACATTTACTTTCATAGATCTTAAAACTCATTTTATCTGCAGAAGGAATCTGAACATTCAGTACTGTATTATCAAACCAAAATTCTGCACACTTTGAACCAAACTGTAACTCTGAACCATAGTAATCATGATAGGTCATTAAAAACTCTTGGTTTTTTGGTTGCGCAAAGGGTAATTCAATCCGAATTTGAGGCATGCGCAAGCCCATCATTTTATAAATATCTTGAATAAACTTATAGGTTCCTGAAATTTCACATTGAGCGCGCAACAACCCAAGATCACTGTTTAAATCTTGTGGCTCGTAGCATAAAGCAACTTTGCGCTCGGTATATTTCAGGCTTAAAGCCCCAGTTAGATGAGTTAAAGACTGATACTGGATGCCTTGTTCCCAAGCTGTACGGACATTTTCACTGCTGACCAACAACATGAGTAAAGGGCCATACCCAGCAAGCGCATAATGTTGCCCAATAAATAATCCTTTTTCAGGCGAAACATCTTGCCCAATAACTTTTAAAATATCCCATTCCAGACTGGGATGAATAGTTGAACTTGGATCCAATGCCTCAGCACGCAGCCCAATACTTTGAAGTTTTTGATCAACTGCAATCCCAGCTTTACGCATGCCTTGAATTAAATACATCAAGCCAAGAATTGATCGTTTCATAGCATTTTCTAATTAAAAGAATATGACCATTTTTTACTATAAAATTTCACTCTTGCAAATTGCCGAATCTATCAATTTTTTTGTATCATTTAAATGTACCGGAGAAATGATCTTGATTTATGAGAGGCTTGGCATGATGGTGCAGAAAGTTTTTATGGAATTTGTACCCAACATTTTCCAAATTTATTCCAATGATTAGGACTCAATACCGTTTTGGCGCACAACTCGGTTATCTTTATGATTGAGTCACAGACCCATTACATCTGACAACTGATTCAGCGGGTTAAACACACCTATGGCCATACAATTGTGGTGAAAGACCAAGTCCAGGATCAATTCAATGCAGAGGTTCAAAGCCTTTTTAAGGGAACAGTTTGGCAATCTGGATGTGTGAACTGGTATCAGCAAGATGAGTAAAAACTTTGCACTTTGACCTACCTACACATGGAAATATGGGTTAAAAACCAAAAAACCTAATACCGCTGATTACCGTTTGCTAAATAAAACATCTGGAATTCGTGCAGCCTAAATATTTAATGGTCATAATAAGCAAGTGTCTTTTCACCTGCCGACTTTTTGTATGCAATCGTTCTGGTTGATCATCCAGCTTCTTCTCTGTTTATTCCTTGGATTCATTCTTGCACGTAAACTTCCTCGCTGGTTAGAAAGTTTAGCCTTTAAAATTTTACCCTATTTTACTTATATACTGCTAATTGCCATCGCGATTGAATTTTCTCAAACACTGCACAGCATAAACAGTCCGCTGCAAATTTTATCCAATGCACTGACACTCTCGATTGCAACATCACTGGGTGCTTTTCTCTGCTGCTATATCTTGTTTAAAAGTATTGGCTACCAACCCACACAAGGTAAAGTATCCGCAGAGTTATTGGTTAAATCACTGCTTAACATTAGTTATGCTTTTATTGCACTTGCATTAGGGTATGGACTCGCAGAAATGTTTAATCATTTTGATTATAGCCTGCATGTGAGCACATGGAATCTACTGCTCATCTTCATGTTCTTGATTGGTTTAGATTTAGCTTATTCCCCACTCGACCGCTCATGGCTGAACTGGAAAATTATGCTGGTACCGATCGGTTGTATTGTCGGTTCATTAGCGGGTGCCTTTTTTACCACAGCAATTGTGAAAGATATTAGCTTAAAAGACCTGATTATGCTGTCGCAAGGTTATGGTTTTTATTCCATGACAGGCATTGTGGTGACTGAACTAAAAAATGCCGAGCTTGGCAGCATTGCACTGATGAATGATTTATTTAGGGAAATTATTGCGATTCTTTTAATGTATAGCATTGGTTGGCGTTATCCACGCTCAGCCATTTCATCTGCTGCAGCAACCGCAATGGATGTCACCTTACCTATGGTTAAACAAGCCTGTGGCAATGCGTTTATTCCGCATGCCATGGTCAGTGGATTTATTCTTTCTGTACTTGCACCAATTGCAGTGAGTGTATTGGCAGCTTTATAAATAATCTGACTAGATTCTTCATTTTCATGTAGGGATTCTCCCCCCTCCTTTTTCAAAGGAGGGCTAGGGTTGATTTAAAAGTATTAAAACAAAAAAGCCGACTTAATGTCGGCTTTTAAATACATCAAATTCAGATTAAATTGTCGCTAAAATATCACGCAAGGTTTGACTTGGGTTTTCTGATTGAGTAATCGGACGACCAATCACCAAATGTGTTGAACCATCAAGCATCGCTTGCTTTGGTGTCACAATACGTTTTTGATCATCTGCATTAGAACCCGCCGGGCGAATACCAGGAGTGACTAAAGCAAAATCCTGACCTAATGTTTCACGGAGCATTTTGGCTTCTTGAGCAGAACAGACCACACCGTCCAGACCACTATCTTGAGTAAGCTTAGCCAGGCGTTTTACTTGTTCAAATGGTTCAATATCTAAACCGATATCTTTTAAGTCCTCACGACCCATTGAAGTCAACACAGTCACAGCAATCAGTTGAGTGTTGTAATTCCCCGCTTTTAAGCGCTCCACACAGGTTTCCATCATCTTACGGCCACCTGATGCGTGTACATTCACCATCCAAACACCAAGATCAGCCGCCGCACATACTGCTTGAGCCGTTGTATTTGGAATATCATGGAATTTTAAATCCAAAAAAACCTCAAAACCTTTGTCGTGTAATGCTCTAACTACACTTGGACCTTCATGGGTAAATAACTCTTTACCAACTTTTACTCGACATAATGCAGGATCTAATTGCTCTGCAATGGTTAACGCGTCATATTGGCTTTTAGCATCCAGTGCAACAATGATACTCAAGAGAATTTACCTTCAGTCAGACAAAAAGAAAGCCCATTATAATGGGCTTTTATTTTCGTTGGTAATATCTAATACAGTTTTTTCATGCCTAGTATGAGCTGCAGCTTCAGCAGCAGCCAATTGGGCAGTTTGAATTTGCTCTTTCCGGAGATATTCAATATCTTTACGCAGTCGTTTAATTTCCCAATTATTTTGAAATACTCGGAAAATTTGCACACCTAGCAATAAACCCAATACCACACCCAAAGCTAAAGTGAGCAACAACAATAAGCCTAAACGCATAGCAGGAACTTGAGTAAATAGCAGATCTACGCTTAACTCAGTACCATTTTGTAAAACTAAAGCCAATGAATAGCCAAACAGGACAATGAGCAAAGCGACCAGTACGTAACGCATAAATACCCCTTTTGGAATTCTTTATTACTGTGCAGATTCGTTTACTGCATCACGTAATGCCTTACCAGGTTTAAAGTGTGGAACTGCTTTTGCAGCCACTTCAACAGACTTTCCTGTTTTAGGATTACGCCCCACACGTGGATCACGGTGATGCAAAGCAAAACTGCCAAAACCACGAATTTCAATACGATTATCCGATGATAAAGCGGCTATCATTTGATCAATCATAATTTTAACAGCTTCTTCGACTAAAGGCTCTGCTAAGTGTGGATTTTTAAGGGAAATTCGCTCTATTAAGTCAGACTTATTAAGTGCTTCCGTAGTCATCTGCGACCTCTTTAATTATCAAGCTACTTTGTAGATGATCCGATAATAACGTGTTTAAATACAAAACGGTAGCGCAATAAGTTAATACTACGCTACCGTTTACAGTATTTGTGTAAAAAGTATTAGTTAATTTACATTAACAATACATTTTAACGCCTACTTAGTTGCCCATTTGAGCTTTGATCAAATCACCAATAGTCTTAGGACCATTTTCTGAAGTAGTTGTTGCTGTTTTCAAGTTAGCAACGGCTTCTTTCTCTTCAGCTTCGTCTTTCGCTTTGATAGACAAGTTGATAGAGCGTGATTTGCGGTCTACGTTGATGATTTTAGCTTCAACTTCTTGACCAACTTCAAGGAACTTAGTTGCATCTTCAACGCGATCGCGGTTGATTTCAGAAGCTTTAAGAGACGCTTCAACTTCGTCAGCTAACTTAATAGTTGCGCCTTTAGCATCAACAGCAGTCACAGTACCTTTAACCAAAGCACCGCGTTCGTTAGTCGCCAAGAAATCATTGAACGGATCGTTGTTCATTTGTTTGATACCAAGGCTGATACGGTTGCCTTCAGCATCTACAGACAGGATAACTGCTTCAACAGTGTCACCTTTCTTGTAACGACGGATAGCTTCTTCGCCTTGTTCGTTCCAAGAAATATCAGACAAGTGAACTAGACCGTCGATACCACCTGGTAAACCGATGAAGATACCGAAGTCAGTGATAGATTTGATCGTACCAGAAACTTTTTCGCCTTTGTCGTGGTCTTTAGCAAACTCTTCCCATGGGTTAGCACGAGTTTGTTTGATACCAAGAGAAATACGACGACGTTCTTCATCAACTTCAAGAACCATAACATCAACTTCGTCACCAATCTGAACAACTTTAGATGGGTGGATGTTTTTGTTCGTGTGATCCATTTCTGAAACGTGTACTAAACCTTCAACGCCTTCAGCAATTTCAGCGAAACAACCGTAATCAGTTAGGTTAGTTACGCGCGCTTTAACGATTGAACCTTTAGGGTAACGGTTCATGATCGCTAACCATGGATCTTCGCCTAATTGTTTAAGGCCTAAAGATACGCGGTTACGTTCACGGTCAAATTTAAGTACTTTAACAGTAACTTCTTGACCAACTTCAACAACTTCTGAAGGGTGCTTGATGCGTTTCCAAGCCATGTCAGTGATGTGAAGAAGACCATCGATACCGCCAAGGTCAACGAATGCGCCGTAATCAGTAAGGTTCTTGATTGTACCTGTAACTGTTTGACCTTCTTCAAGCTGAGCAAGAAGAGCTTCACGGTCAGCTGAAGATTCAGCTTCCATAACAGCACGACGTGAAACAACAACGTTGTTACGTTTAGCGTCAAGTTTGATTACTTTAAATTCTAACTCTTTGCCTTCTAAGTGAGTAGTATCACGAATAGGACGAGTATCAACTAAAGAACCTGGAAGGAACGCACGAACTGGACCGATGTCAACAGTGAAACCGCCTTTAACCTTACCAGAGATAACACCAGTAACGATTTCGCCGTCTTCAAAGATTTTTTCAAGTTTAGTCCAAGTTTCAGCGCGTTTTGCTTTTTCGCGTGAAAGAACTGTTTGACCCATACCGTTGTCAAGAGCTTCAACAACAACATCAACAGTATCACCAACTTGAACTTCAAGTTCACGTTGGTCGTTTAAGAATTCAGCGCGGTCAACAATACCTTCTGATTTAAGGCCAGTGTCAACTGTTACCCAGTCAGAGTCGATGCTTACGACAACGCCTTGGATGACAGCACCCTTTTCAACGTTGAGGTTTAATTCGCTTTCTTCAAAGAGGGCTGCAAAAGATTCGGTCATGATATACCTGATAAAGTTCAGCGGTCTTGGATCAGACAAGGCCGGTTTAATAAAGCTTCCACATAGTCCGTAATAAACTGATCTAGCTATGCTTTGGCTGAAAATTCGTTAATTGGCTAATTGCTTTTCGACAAAGTTGGTCATCAACTGGAATACTTCATCGATACCCAATTCTGAACTATCAATGATATATGCATCTGCTGCCGGCTTGAGTGGAGCGACTGTGCGCTCCATGTCTCGTTTGTCTCGAGCTTGTATATTAGCTAAAATGTCGTTTATTTTAACATCTAGCCCCATACCCTGCAACTGCTTTACACGTCGCGCCGCTCGGGATTCAGCCGAAGCAGTCAGGTAAATCTTGGCTTGAGCCTGAGGAAAAATAGAAGTGGCCATATCACGACCATCTGCAACCAAACCCGGTTCTTGCGCAAAAGTACGTTGACGCTCTAATAGTGCGGCTCTAAGCTCAGGAATTGCAGCAACTTTTGAAGCAAACTCACCCACACGTTCAGTACGAATGGTTTGAGTCACATCTTCACCGTCGAGTTGAACCTGCGTTCCGGCTTCAGTTGTAACAAATTTTATGTCTAAATTTGTTGCAATTTTAATGCACTGATCAAGTTCTGAATCCAGGCAATCCAGCAAGTCTTGTTGATGTAATGACAGCCCCAGCAAGCGATATAAAGCACCAGAATCCAGTAAATGAAATTGATAGTGTGCTGCCAGTTTAGCCGCAAGTGTACCTTTTCCAGAACCACTTGGACCATCGATAGTGATAATTTGAACTGTCATTAATTTTCCACTTTACGCTATACAGTTTTAGTTAATTTTGAAAAACCTAGTTTAATCGCAGATTTAAGCTGTGCAAGGATTAATTTACTTACAAAAGGTGCTCGCGCCTGTAATTCAATAGTGTAGGTCACTAAAGTTTTGTCAGCATCTTTTTTCTCAAACTCAATAATCCCTAAATGATGTTTCACCAAAGGATTTTTAATAATTTGATATTCGATACGCTCATTAGGTTCTAGCAAGGTAATTTGTTCTTGCAGCGGTTTGACTGGACCAAACCCCATACGACGCACTGACCCCACCCCATCTGGACGTTCAGGATCTGCAGAGTCTTTAATTCGTTCTACCTGAATCGGTGCGAAGGCAACATTATAAGTTGAGTGTTTTGATAACAAATCAAAAACCTGCTCGAGGGGTGCGTTAAATTCTTTTTTTACCTGAATGGAATGCATGGTTTATCCTAAATTTTAATTGACAATACTTATTGTCATTCTATTTTACATGGTTTGAATTATGATTCTGATCATTTAAGGATTTTTCTTGTAATCTCTGCAGTCGTTTTTGCTCACGACGCATCTTAAAAAAATCACTGAGTTGTTTGGAACATTGTTCATTCAAACATCCAGCCTCAATATCAAACTGATGATTATAATACCCTGTTTCAAATAACTTTCTCGCGCTGATCAAGGAACCTGCTTTGGGCTCGGTTGCACCAAACACCACTTTGGATACACGTGCATGAATCAAAGCCCCGACACACATGGTGCAAGGCTCTAAAGTCACATAAAGAACTGAATCTTCCGGAAGTCGGTAATTATTAAGATTTGCACAGGCTTGACGCAGTGCTTGGACTTCTGCATGCGCAGTCGGATCATTCAAAGAAATTGGCGCATTATACCCTGCGCCAATAATTTGATTTTGACTGACAATAATCGCACCGACAGGAATTTCCTGTTTCGATGCTGCAATGGCAGCTTGCTCATAAGCAAACTGCATCCAGTATTCATCTGTCAATTGTGTTGCATCAGTCATTCTTAACCGATCACACCATAGTGTTTCAACAGATTATTCCAGCTTTCAATGGTGGTGACTGGAGGATTTTCAGAGAGAATCCCTTTTAAGCTCATATCTACCCCCTTTTTCCACTCTGGACAGAGGTCTTTGTCGACCAGACGCGCTCGCACACCTTCAACAAAGTCATGATGGCGGATTTTCCAGTCTGAAATTTGAATTTCCAGTTCAAAAATCTCATTCCAGGAATGTATCTGCTTACCCCATTGCCACAATAACCAGGTTAAAGCAGCGGTTGTCGGGGAACCTTTTTGCAAGTTTTCACTCGCCTGACGTAACCAATCACTACGCGCATCAGTTAAACCAATAATCGATTCATAGTCATGCTCAAAGTTCACACCACGGCAAACACTGTGAATTACATCTAACGAGTTTTGTAGCGGTCCTGGACCCACTGGACGATGCATGCCATTTAGGGTGTCATCAATGGCACGAAAATCACCGGCTGGATAATGCCCCCAATCAATATTGATGACTTTTTCCAGCACATTATCACGCTGCGCATCACAAATATGCGTTGCCCAGCCAATACCATAGGCACCGGCTGCAGTCATGATCGAACCGGTTAAGCCCGTAAATAAGCCTATAGCACCGCGATCAGCCAAGAAACGGGTCGCGCCAACGTCCGGATATAAACCGATATTAATTTCAGGCATCGCCAAACGTGAATAAGGCGTAACTAAACGGAATGGTGCAGCCATGAATAGTCCCAGACCACCACCCATTACATAACCTTCACCCCAAATCAGCACAGGCTTAGCATAATTATGCAACAGTAAATCTAAAGCATATTCTTGTTCAAAGAATTTATTTGCAGTTTCTACTTCATTATTAATAACCAATTGACGAAGTTTACGAACATCACCACCGGCACAGAATGCTTTTGGTGTAGTTGAATCTAACCAAATGGCTTTAACAGCATCATCATGCTGAAAATCTTGGAACACTTCTAAAAGTGCGGTAACGATAGATTCATCCAGAGCATGTAGAGATTTCGGACGGTTCAGGCGAACAATGCGCCAGCCGTTTTTTGCTTCCTCTACAATAAGATCGGGATGATAATTTTTTAATTCAGGAGATTGTGTCATGCGTCCAGCTGCCAATTTATCGGCTCAATGCCATTTTGTTTCAGATAATTATTTGCTTTTGAAAATACTTTACAGCCAAAAAAACCACCACGGTTTGCTGCCAATGGCGAAGGATGTGCAGCTTTTAAAATCAGGTGTTTATTCGGATCAATCCGTTGACCTTTACGTTGCGCATAGGCGCCCCAGAGGATAAAAACAATATGCTCACACTGCTCATTTAACACATCAATAATATGATCGGTAAAATCTTCCCAACCCTGTTTTTGATGCGAAGTGGGCTGACCTGCTTCAACAGTTAAAACTGCATTCAGCAATAACACACCTTGTTCAGCCCAACGGGTTAAATCACCGTGTTTCGGAATAGGAATACCCAGATCGGCATTCAACTCATGGAAGATATTACGTAAAGATGGCGGTAATGCAAGTCCCTTTTGCACAGAAAAACTTAATCCATGTGCTTGGTTAGGGCCATGATAAGGATCTTGCCCCAAAATAACGACTTTCACCTGGTTTAATGGGGTTTTATTTAACGCATTAAAAATCAGTGAACTTGGAGGATAGATCACTTTATCTGCTTGTTTTTCAGCAATCAGAAACTGCCTTAAGTCATCCATTCTTGGGCTGAGCAAAAAATCGCTCAAAACACCTTTCCAACTCGCATCTAACTGAATTTTATCTAGTTGAGCTTGCTGTTGTTCCGTTAAAGACATAACTGCTTCCTAATCCTTTTTGAAAACCTACCACGTGATTGGATGATCTTTAGATATGTACCTGTAGATCAACACTCGGGTTTTGGAATTTAATTCCTTGTTGTAATTTTTCATACATTGCGGGGTCAGTCCATTCGGCTTGCACTTGTTCAGAGAACACAATTTGTTCAAGACTCAGTACACCCATTTGCTCATTTTCGATATCTTCGATAAAGCTTTGTGCATAACCGGTATCTGTTTCATGCACAATCACCGAGTAAACCTCTACATCACCTTCCCCATTTTGGGTTTCGGTTGAGGCAAGTACTTGTTGTGCTAAGTAAAAGAAAATACGTGAAAATTGTTCTGCTGAAGGAGAAACGGGTAAAGACACCCAACGTGCACTAAATTTTTTGCAGGCTTCAATATATTCAGCATCATCATGCTGCCAAAAACAAATGGCATGATCAAAACTGTCAAAAATATCCTTAATTACGCCCTTCAGCAATCCGAAGTCATACACCATTTGACCATGATCTAGCTTCGAAGCTTTAAGCAATAATTCAACTTTATAACTATGGCCATGAATCGAACGCTTACAGCGATCCGATGTGCAATTCCGCACAATATGAGCATTTTCAAACTTAAATAACTTACGAATTAACATGTGCCGTGATGCAATCAAAAATATGTGAATTGAATCTGATTATAAAGCAAAAGTGAAAGTCTGGGCATTAATTTTACTGTTCAAGGCAATTGGTAAAACATATGCGAGTCAAACAAGATTATCAGATTGATATATTTCAGCTTGTTGGTTTATATGATTAAAATGGTGCCATACTGCGATATGCCACATACACCATATTATCTTTACGCACCAAATCACTACTAAACTGACGTTTACGCTCACTTAACAACACTTCAATCCTGGCTTTGAAATAACTGGATTGCACACCGAGCAAATCATTCACTTCATTACGGACATCCGTCTTGACTTGAATAAAAGGCTCAATAGCCCAAAGATCATTGATATTGGAAAAATGCTCTAACTTTGCCTGACGTTGCTGCAACACTTGTTGAACTGCATTGAGATCCAGCTGAGGATCAAGGCTTGCAAGCAGCATCGCTGGCGCTGTATTGACATTGACTTTACTGTCTGATGTAGGCGCGGCAATGACATAATCTGCAATTTGCAGATATTTTTGACCTTCAAAGCCACGTACCAATTTTAGTTCTTCAACGCTATGAAATTTACTGTTTGGCGCTAAATAACCTTGTGGCAAGCCTTTATAGTAGCTAGCCTCTGCTCCCATCGCACCAATGGTTTCATCATCAGCATCTTGCCAATCAATCACCGCTTCGCTCAACTTTTCAGGCAAACCAACACGTACTAAAAGTTTTTCAAACCAGACTTTTGCTTGAGGATTCGGCGTGCCGTCATTATTAACTAAACTATTTAAATTAAATTTACCGGATTCATCCTGCAAGGTTCCCGATACAAAGCCATCTTCTACCGGAAAAGCCGGCATCGGTTTCGCCCAATTTTCTTGCAGATGATCGATATCACCTGCATTTTCAGCATCATCCACCAAAAGCTCTGAGAAAAAAGCTTCTGCACTTTTGGCATACAATAACGATTGATTTTGACGCATTAAATATGCGGTGTTCTCAGCAGTATTGGCCTGACGTTTAGCAATCGTCGCAGCAAGAATTGTTGCTAATGCGACCATCACCAAGATCGTAATTAAGGCAATACCCTGCTGCTGTTTCATGCTCAATCTCTTTAGACTTGGTTATGGTAGATTATTTGAATTGTTATTTTGATTATTACTCTGCTGTTTTAAGTAGTCCGTGTTTAATAGACTAAAAATCCATTCATAAGCAACATCTTTCACGGTTAATTTAATTTTAATTCCTTTGGGCAAAATTTGTTTTTGCGTGGCGTCATTTAAATCTACTTGCCCATCTGGCCATGAGGTTGACTCATTCGGATTCAGCACCACAATTTCAAACTGATCGACATTATTTAATAACACACTGGATTCAGGTTGATCGCGTCCGCTGCTGTTTAAATTACGATATTTCAAACGATAGAGTTTCTTTTCATCTGCACGATATTGATATTCAACACGCTCATCCGGGGAAATACCCTGCTGCAAAGGATCAGTCACGCCAGTTTTACTAAAATTAAAGCGGCCGTTTTGCAGAACCAAAGCAGGCTGAATATCGTT
Source organism: Acinetobacter sp. ANC 5378 (assembly GCF_013004315.1). Taxonomy (NCBI): domain Bacteria; kingdom Pseudomonadati; phylum Pseudomonadota; class Gammaproteobacteria; order Moraxellales; family Moraxellaceae; genus Acinetobacter; species Acinetobacter sp. ANC 5378. Next base: position 16,819 of record NZ_JABERK010000039.1, on the reverse strand, counting down.
ATTCATATTGGCATTGAGTGGCACAGCCTGAACGGTATCACGCAAAATTTGTTGATAGGCTTCTTGTAATTGTCCCAAATTCACTTCATGTTCAGTATTACGCTCTTTGACCTTAATCAGATAATCAAAAACTTTCCAGCCCAATGTCGAAAGTACCGCAAATATAGCAATCGCCACTAACAATTCAACTAAGGTAAATCCTGAGCGATGCTGTGAATGTCGAGTTTGATTTTGTTTATTTTTCATTTGCATCAAACTTTGGCCTTATAGTTAAAGAAAACCAAATTCGTAATGCCCGACTCAACCTTACCTGATTCAGCATTGAACAAACTCACCTGCACTTCAATACGTTGTACATTCGGACTAATCGTCGATTGTGCAGATTTATCAATTTGCCACGTTTCACCTTGCTGGCTAATCTGCTTTGACTGTGTTCCTTGTAACCACTCTTGGTTAATTTCCATCACCGCAACTTCGTTTAAAGCCACGAATTGTGCTTTGGTGCGTAAAATAGCATTAGAAGTGGCTTGGGTATATTGCATCGCCACTTTAGTGAAAGCGATTGCAGCGGTGGCGAAAATTGCTAAAGCAACCATCACTTCTAATAGGGTAAAACCTGAGCGAGGATAAACGAAATAACGTTTCGTCCGAGCGCAAGATGACGAACTATGTTCGGAGTGCACAAGATTAAGTCGAGTAATACTCGACCTGAGAGGTATTACCTCGCAAGAAAGTCCGAAAGCTGTGCTTGAGGAGCAGCGATGCATGAAACGCTGTTTCACCGCTGTGCAAGACGAAGCGCTATGCCTGGAGTACTTAGCTTTCATTGATTTTACCTAAATGATCAATCTCGATTTCCTCACCAATCGGACGTTGCTCGAAATAAAATTGAATCCGTACAGGTTTCGCTTCACCATTGCCTAGCCACAGTAATTTCGGTGCATTTACACTCAGTAAATCATCATTATTGGCATTTTCATATGCATAATCGAGTGATTGCACATTGAAGGAAACATGCTCGGGTAAAGTGCGCTTTTCAAATTCTGAATAGTCTTGCCATTTTTTATTTTGATTAAGTACTAAATTTTGTGTAGCTTGAAGAGATGGAACCAAATATTCAACAACACCATAACGAAATGGCGATACATCTGTGGCAGTTTGAACATCAAGGGCAAAAATGCGTGCCTGATCATTGGCTTCACGATTCATCCTGCGTAAATCCATAATAAACACTTCACGTGCCTGCATGGCTTTACGCTGATCAACACCATTGATATTGGTTAAAATTAAAGAAGCCATGATCGCCATAATCACAATCACCACCATCAACTCTATTAAGGTAAAACCGCAAATTGATGATGATCCTGTGTGCTTCATGGCATTCCTTTAGGCAAATTGTTCCGTAGAACGGGTTTGTTTCGGCATCGCCAGGGCTTGGTCAATATAAGCCACACGCAATGTATCGCGTGAACCTAAATAACGCTGATAGAAACTGGAATTCAGGATTGCTGCTGCGCCGTGAGTTAGCGCCCAAATTGAAGCCAAATAATCCCGTACCGACATGCTACTTTGAATGCTTTCTAAATAGCTTTCAGTCATACGAAAAATAATCCGTAAGCGCTGCTTTCTCACCTGATATAACTCACTAAACAGATGATGAATGCCTACACCCGTGGTTGAAAGACGTTCTTCAATTTGATGAAACAGCACGGTACGCTCCGGATGATGTAAATGATGCAACATAAAGAAAGCCAAATGTTCTGGAAATGCTTTCTCTGCATCCTTAATCATCTCCAGCAACATCTTCTCATTACGGATAATGAGAAGCATGTAGAGTTCATCTTTACTTTGGAAATGTTTATATAGAGTCCCTTTCGCTAGATCGAGTTCTGCGGCCAACGCATCAAGCGTCATTCCTGATTCGCCATTTTCTAATAACAGTTGCTCTGCAACCTGAAAAATTAACGCTTCTCTTGCTCGAAACTGAGCCTGACGATCCATCTTCACCCTGTAACTCTCTTATGCGCTTGTATCAATTCGAATTATTTACTTTAAATTGAGGAGGTTTTCAAAGTTTTGCGTAGTAATAAAAGCAATTTCCTCAACGGACTTATCATATACATCACTTAAGGCTTTGGCTACATAAGGAACATATTTTGGTTCATTAGACTTTCCTCTATAAGGCATCGGTGCCAAGTAAGGACTATCCGTCTCAATCAGTAGGCGATCAAGTGGAACCTGCTTCGCCACATCACGCAAGTCTTGCGCATTTTTAAAAGACACAATTCCGGAAAATGACACGTAATAACCACAATCCAGCACTGCCTTGGCGGTTTCCCAGTCTTCGGTAAAACAGTGCAGAATGCCATGGGTCGACTTTTCAGCACAAATGATATCTACCGTATCATGCTTGGCTGAACGGGTATGCACCACGACCGGTTTTTTCACTGCCTGAGAGGCATGAATATGACGGGCAAAACATTGTTTTTGTTCAGTAATGAAATCAGTGCTATGAAAATAATCCAAGCCTGTTTCACCAATCGCCCAAACTTGTTCAGGCTGAGCCAGTTCAATTAAATAATCCGTGGTTGCGCGCGCCATGGTCACAGGATCTTCACAGGGATGAACCCCAACACTGTATCCAACATCCGCATGACGTGCTGCAATTTTAGCCAGCTCAATATGGTCATCCAGATCAACCGAGATACTCATGAATTTGGATACACCCGCTTCACGCGCCTGTGCTAATGCTAAATCAAAATTGCCATCATAAGGCGTTAAATCCAGCAAGGTTAAATGGCAGTGAGTATCTACAAACACGGTAAGATCCTAAATCGGTTAAACAGCTACATAGTGTAACTAGTTCGACCCTCAGACTTAATACCTACAAGCAACTTTTCAGCTTCTGATTTGTAATAAACGCCTTTTTCCCCCGTCAACTGCATACCAAAGCCTTGTAATTTGATGCCATTTTGTTTTTGAGAAATCCAGATCACTTTACCGGTCAAAGGAATTTTTTGTGATTGATCAGGCAAAGTGGCCAGTACAAAGACCTCTTCACCGATTTTTACCGGCTGCTTGGTCGGAACAAATAATCCACCACCGACAACATAAGGCATGTAGCTGGCATACAAAGTGTCTTTATCCGGGATATTCGCCTGAATAATACCGCCCATACGTGGTTGCATCATCTTCCCCTTTTAAATATTCAAATGTTCATAAGTTTTATACACAATTGATCAAGCACCAAATTGCTTTGTACATTCTGCTCGATAAACTGTTTAGATTGTTGCAAGTCGGAATAAATCGTAAATAAAAATTCCAATGAATATTGCTCTGATAATTCACTTAAATCCAAATCTGGATTTTTAACTTGCTGATTGAGCTTGACACAAATTAAATCGGACAACAAGTATTCAAACATGTGCGAAAAGTCACTAAAACTTAAGACTTTGTTCCACTTGGTCGCAATTGCCATCGGCATATTTTTTTGAGTGACTAATTTCAGCCAATCTCCTAAAAATTCTTGTCGCTTATTTAGCCACTCAGCTTGTGCCAATTGCATGGCTTGCAAGGGCATTTGATTGGACAAATTCAACAACAATTGTTTTTGTGTTTGATCTAAATCAGGTAAATGTTGAGATAAATACTCACCTGCTTGAGCTTCAGATACCCGATCCAAAGCAAAATGTTGCAAACGACTGCGAATCGTCGCAGGAAGTTTTAAATAATGGTCAGCCAATAAAATAATGACAACACGATCACCGGGTTCTTCGAGTGTTTTGAGTAATGCATTTGCAGAAGCAATATTTAACGCTTCTGCCGGTTCAATCACAATCACCCGCCAACCATCTACCGTTTGTTGCACAAAGGGCAATAAATCACGAATTTTTTCGATTTTAATTTTAGCGTTTTGTTTTTTATTTTCTTCATCTGTGCTGATATGTACATAGTTCGGATGAGTATCCGATTTCAACCACAAACAACTGCCACATTCCCCACAAGGGGCATTATTGGCATGACGATTGGCACATAAGACCCAAGCCAAAAAATATTGCGCAAAAGCTTCTTTGCCACAGCCTTTTTTGCCATAAAAAAGCAGGCCATGCCCAAGTTTGGGGAAACGCCCTGTTAGCGTATCCCAAACGGTTTGTTGCCATGGATAAACGTGTGCGACCACATCATTTTGCATTGAATTAAAGCCCAACCTTATCCCAAATTTTACTCAAAGCAGGAAACATCCATTTCATTGAGACGATCCAAATCTGCTTGGGTATCAACGCCTGGTGGCAAGTTGGCTTCGGCAACAGCAATCGCAATACGATGTCCATTTTCAAGTACACGTAATTGTTCCAAGCTTTCCAGTTGTTCCAGCACACCCATATCCCAAGACACATATTCTTGCAGTAGATTCACACGATAGGCATATAAACCCAAGTGACGGTAAGCCTGCGAATGTAATTTTTGTACTTCTTGTTTCGCACCATCACGATCATAAGGAATAGTCGCACGGCTAAAATACAAAGCCTGGTTGTATTTGGACATCACCACTTTCACAATGCTGTCGCGTTGGAATTCTTCCAGACTGTGAATCGGCTCACACAAGGTCGACATTGAAGATTCAGGTTGTGACTCCAATAATTGTGCAACCTGTTGTACCAATTGAGCAGGAAGCAAAGGTTCATCGCCTTGTACATTGACAATAATATCTTCACTTGCCCAACCTTTAATCCGGGCAACTTCGCTTAAACGATCCGTTCCTGATGGATGCTCTGCACTCGTGATGACAACATCCACACCTTCTGTACGGCAAACTTCAGCAATACGCTCATCATCGGTTGCAACACATAAATCATCAAAACCCGCAACTTTTTTCGCCTGATCAACCACCCGTAAAATCATGGCACGACCATGAATTTCCAATAATGGCTTGCCAGGTAAACGTGAACTTGCAAAACGTGCGGGGATAACAATATGTTTCATAAACGATGAACCTTAAGAAATTTGAATACCGAATTGCTGCAATTGCTGATGTAAAACTTCATAACAGGCTGGTGAAAGTACAGCCTCAACCGGAACCACCCAAATTTCCCGTTTGAAATCTGGATTTTGCTTTAATAATGGCAAAAGTTTCACTGCATCTTTTTCGGTGGTGATAATTGGATTTCCATCTTCAAATTGCAGATCGGTGATTTCATAATCGTAATGATCGGGAAATTCATGACATTGAAATTGATGAATCCCCATAGAATCTAAAGTTTGATAAAAGCGCTGCGGAAAACCAATCCCCACAACTGCATAAAAATTATCAGCTGGATTGAATGGTTTTTCTTCTACCGCATTGAGCAAATACGGGGTAGCCACTTCTAAATGCATATTTAAAGCAGATACCGGTTCTGCGGCATGCTCAATGACTGTGCCTGTGTTTAAACGGCTTGGCGGCTCTCGTAAATATCCTTCAGGCAATAACTTCTGATTACCCAAGCCACGATTCCGATCCAGTACAATCCACTCAATCTGACGCGCTAAAGCCCAATGCTGCAAACCATCATCACTAATAATTAAATCTAGATCGTGTTTGGATAATAAACACTCAATACTGTGCTGTCGATTTGAACCCACCACCATGGGAACCCCAGTGGACTGAAGAATCAAACAGGGTTCATCACCGACAATTTCCGGCACAGATTCCAAATCGACATAGGCTGGAAAAGGGCCTTTCCCACCATAACCACGGCTAATCACGCCCACCCGTACATTTTGACTGTGTAGATAATTCACCAGTTGGATCAAGAGTGGCGTTTTTCCACTGCCACCAACGGTAATATTACCAATCACCATCACCGGGACGGGTGCTTGATAGCTTGATTTAATACCCATTTGGTAAAGCTTTTTATTTAATAAAAAACCACCCCGATAAATCCATGTCAAAGGTCGAAGCACAATTAACCACTTGGCTTGTTTGTTCCAAGCATCCTGAATAAATTGTGCAATTGACATAAATCAATTTTCCTCGAAATTACGCTGATGCAATTGGTAATATGCACCATGCTTGGCGATCAATTCTACATGCGTACCTTGTTCGATAATTCTACCCTTATCCATCACCACAATACGATCTGCATTTTCAATGGTGGATAAACGATGCGCAATCACAATAGTAGTGCGATCCTGCATGGCAGTATCAAATGCACGCTGAATATAATATTCCGATTCGTTATCGAGTGCACTGGTCGCCTCATCCAGAATCAGAATCGGCGCATTTTTCAAAATTGCTCGCGCGATGGCAATACGCTGACGTTGCCCACCTGACAAGTTCAACCCCTGCGCACCTAATGGCGTATCGTAACCTTGCGGTAAAGCCATAATAAAGTCATGCGCATACGCTGCTTTAGCGGCTGCAATAATATCTTCTTCTGGAGCACCTTCAAGTTGTCCATAGGCAATATTTTCACGAACAGTACGATTGAATAACACCACTTGCTGATTCACCATCGCAATCTGGGTGCGCAAGGTATTCATATCCAGATCTCGAATATAGTGCTGATCCAAATAAATATGACCTGAACTCGCTTCCTGAAAACGCACCAGCAGATTCACTAAAGATGTTTTGCCTGCGCCTGAACGCCCAACCAGTGCAACGGTTTCACCGGCCTTAACATTCAAGTTAAAATCATGAATGGCTTGATGACCATCGGAATAAATTAAATTCACATTTTGGAATTGAATATTACCTTTAAGTACCGGAGTTAAAGTTCCTGTATTTTGCTCTTCAGGTAAATCGAGCAATTCAAAAACTGAATGTGCTGCCGCCATACCGCGTTGTAATTTTTCATTCACATCGGTTAAGGCTTTGATTGGCTTGCTTAACATACCCGCGGCTGTGATATAAGCGACAAACTCACCGGCACTGGTATCACGTAAAATTTCTGGTCGTAACGCAATCCAGATAATGATACCCATTGCAATCGACATAATGAATTGTACAACCGGGCTATTGAGCTGCTGCACCACCACCATTTTCAAACCACGTTTTAAATTTTTAAGCGAGTGATCCTTAAAACGGGTTTGCTCATACTCTTGCCCACCAAAACCCTTGACCACTAAATTGCCATTTACCGTTTCTTGCACCACATGGTTAACATCTCCCATGGTGTCTTGAACTTGTAAAGATAATTTACGCATACGCTTCGATGCTTGACGAACCAGAAAACCCATCAGCGGAGCAAAAATCAGAATAATCAGGGTAAGTCGCCAATTGCTATATAACAAGTAGCCGAGCAATCCAAGGGTAATTAAACCTTGTTGTACAATGATTTTGAGGGATTCTGATGAAGCAGCGGTTAACTGCTCCACATTGTACATAATTTTAGCGGTAATATGACCACTGGTATTATCCAAATAATATTGAGACGGAAGTTTAAGTAATTTAGCAAAAACTTCCTGACGAATATTAAAGACGAGATTCCGAGAGATCACTGCCGTGAAATAGCCCCCGATAAAGGAACCCACCCCACGGAAAAACATCAGTAGAATCACCAAGAAGGGAAATATAGAAGTAAAGCCTTGGTCTCTATGCTGGATTGCGGTAATGATTTTTTCTAACAATTTTGCAATAGATACTTCTGTGGCAGCACTAATTGCAAAACCGATAAAAACCAATATCGCCACACCCCAAAAAGGCTTCAAATAGCCCAAAAGACGTAGATAGACTTTAAAATCTTGCTTCACTAATAACCTCTAGACGGAACTTTAGTACTAATATTGATATTAACAAAACCCAGTTGACCTGCAACATCCATCACCCGAATAACATCCTGATGAGTAGATTTGGCATCCGCGGCAATCACAAACATTAAATCACGACGATCATTAGAAATCTGTTTAATTGCAGTATTTAAATCCACAACTTCTTTACTTGCAAGCGATTGTCCGTTAATTGAATAATGCCCTGAAGCATCAACAACCACTTCAATTTTATGATCATATTGTTTAGGCGGAACACCTTGCGCGTCAGGCAAGGTTAAATTCATACGACTAAACTGGTTAAATGTGGTGGATAACAATAAGAAAACCAGGATAAACAACAAGCAATCAATCATGGGTGTCAAATTAATATGAATATCTTCAACTTGTGTGCGTTTGAATTTCATTTTCCGCCCTAACCTGCTTTTCTAATATCGTGTTCTTCATCTATAGAATTTTGATAGAAAAGTGCTGCATGGAATAAGGTCGATTGTTGTTCAAGTTCAGCAACATACTCTTGCACCAAACGCTGAAAATAACGATAGGCAAACAATGCAGGAATAGCAATAAACATACCCGCTGCAGTCGTAATCAACGCTTTTGAGATCCCCGGAATCATCAATGTTGGATTGCTATTGGTGCCTAAATCAATCACCAAAAATGATTCAATAATACCCAGAACTGTACCCAATAAACCCAAAAGTGGCGCTACCGCACTTAAGGTACCCAAGAAATTAATATTTTTTTCTAAATAGCCAATCTCTTGAGAAGCAGTGGTTTCCATTTGTGCGCGGGCATACTGCTCATTTTTACTTTTACTTTGGTAACCTGCAGCAAAGATGCGCCCCAAGGTACTACTTTGCAATGCTTTATCTTGTTGCAACTGTTGCATGACAACATCGGCGTTTTGAGTTTGATTTATTAACAATGCTTTAGGCAAAATCATTGATTTTTTTAATCGAATAAAGCGCTCAATGGTTATTGCTACTGTAAAAATCGAACATAAAACAAGGGGAAGCATCAGCCACCCACCTGCTTTGACTAATTCCCACATCTGTTCTTCCCCAATAAAAACAACAAAAAATTATTCTGCGAAACAAATATTCAAAATACCATCCAACTCATCCAGTGAATGATATTGAATGACAAGTTTTCCTTTACCTTGCTTATTATGATCAATTTTTACATCTGCACTAAAACGTTCGGCTAAACGCTGCGTCAACTGCTGGATATCTGGTGCAACATCCACTTTGGCTTTTTCTTGTTTAGGCGTGTTTAAATCGCGCACCAGTTGCTCGGTTTGACGTACCGATAAACTCTTTTCAATCACATGTTCTGCAACTTTAAGCTGATCTTTGGCTTTTAATGTTAAGATGGCCCGGGCATGCCCCATATCAAGCAGACCTTGCTGCATAAAGTCCTTGACTGAATCAGCCAAAGTCAAAAGACGCAATAAATTACTTACAGTGGTACGTGCTTTGCCGACGGTATCCGCAATTTCCTGGTGACTTAAACCAAATTCTTCATGAAAACGCTGTAATGCCATCGCTTGATCAATTGGATTCAAATCTTGACGCTGAATGTTTTCAATTAAAGCTAAGGCAATCGCAACCTGATCAGTCAAATCACGCACAATCGCTGGGATTTCAGTTAAGCCCGCGAGTTGTGCAGCACGCCAACGACGTTCACCGGCAATAATTTCATAGGGAAATTTTTCATCATCGATTGGACGAATGACGATGGGCTGCATCACGCCATGTTTTTCAATAGAAGCCGCGAGCTCTTGAAGATCAGGTTCATGAATAAAACGACGCGGTTGATATTCACCACGTTTAAGTAAGTGAACATCAATCTGTTTTAACTGCCCATGATCTAAACCTTGAGCTTCCATTTGTAATTTTTCTTTTTGGATTGAACCAAGCAAGGCATCCAAACCACGACCTTTAGCTAACCCGCGTTTTTTTATGGTCATGCTTTAATTCCTTTTTTTACTTTACTTTTCTTTAACACTTCAGCCGCTAAATTTAAGTAAGCAACTGCACCTTTTGAATTTTTCTCAAAATAGATAATCGGCAAACCATGTGCAGGCGCTTCAGCCAGGCGCACATTACGCGGAATTACAGTGTCATACAGCTTCTTGCCAAAGTATTGTTCAAGTTCTTCCGAAACATCACGTGTCAATGCATTCCGTGCATCGTACATAGTGCGCAAGACACCTACTATCTGCAAATCCGGATTGAGTGCCTGTTGAATACGGTCAATGGTTTGAGTTAAATCCGCCAAACCTTCAAGTGCATAATATTCACATTGCATTGGAATAAGCACACTATCAACAGCTGCCAAGGCATTGACCGTAATCAAGCTTAAACTTGGTGCACAGTCCACAATAATATAATCAAAAGAATCTTCAATTTCTTTTAATGCTTCACGCAGAATGAACTCGCGTCCGTCCTGTTCGGCAATCGCAAGCTCTACCCCCGCCAAATCACGGTTAGCCCCTAAAACTTTATAACCGACTTCCGCTTTGCTAATTGCTGTTTCAATGGGAACTTCACCCAATAAAACATCAGTGACCGAATACAAAAGATCATTTTTTTGGATACCAGACCCCATCGTGGCATTCCCCTGCGAATCCATATCCACAAGTAAAACGCGCTTCTTTAACACAGCTAACGATGCTGCCAAATTTACTGCGGTTGTGGTTTTGCCTACACCACCTTTTTGGTTCGCAATCGCAATAATTTGTGCCATGGTAACCCCAATCCTTCGAAAATAATTAAATACGTTTTAACAAAAGCAGATGACGCTGTTCATCTAATCGCGGAACCTTTAACGCAATGATGTCACAGCTAAATTCTTGCTTAATGGCGGCTACTTCTTCTTCAGGAATTAAGCCTTTCATTGACGCAATAATACTGTTTTCATGCATATAAGGTTTCGATGCAGCAACAAAGTCGGTTAATGATGCAAAGGCACGACTGGTAATGACATCGAATTGCCCCAAATTATGGATACTGTCTTCATTTTCGACACGCGTTTGTACTGCAATCACATTTTTTAGTTTTAAATCCGCAATAAATTGCTTCAAGAAACGAATTTTTTTGCCGTTCGAATCCAGCAAAACACATTCACGTTCTGGCTGACATAATGCAATGATCATGCCCGGCATACCGCCACCCGTACCAATATCCAGCAGACATCCTTGCGGCAAATCTTTTAAAATACTTAAGCTATCCAGCAAATGTTTAACCAGCATTTCCTTTGGATCGCGAATTGCAGTCAAATTATATGCTTTGTTCCACAATACCAAAGCATCTTGGTATTTGAGTAATAAATTTAAAGCCTCATCGCTGAGCTCTAAACCCAAAGCCTGACTACCCTGCTTGAGTTCTTGAAAAAACGTATGCATATACAATTAACGTCTCGAAAAAGTTAGGTGAAGTATACCGATTTATACATGAAGTCACAGTAGCGAGTGCTTAGTGAATACGCACTTAAGCGTACAAGCCTTGCTTAATTTGTTGATCCAGTACATTTAATCGTTCCGGAGTGCCAACATCTACCCAAACAGCATGCATCTTCGAAGCAGATATTTTCTGTTCCAGCATGCCTTGTTTCAGCAAGGGTGCCAACGGGCGTTTACCGCCTTCCAGACCATCAAACATTTTAGGATGAATCACCGCTACACCACTATAAGTAAGCGATTCACCCGGTTGTTCTTGTTCAAAGGTATAGGCGCGACCATTCGACAAGGTAAAATCGCCATTCGGATGCTGTTCTGGATTGGTTACAAATACCAGATGTGCTAAATCTTCTGCAAGCTGCACATTTAATAAAGATCTAAAATCCATGGTGGTCCAGACATCGCCATTGACCAAAATAAACGGCTCTGTGCCCAACAACGCCAAGGCATTGATAATACCGCCAGCTGTTTCCAAGCCTTCGCCTTCATGCGACCACAGAATATTAACGCCAAACTCTGAACCATCACCTAAAGCTGTAGCCAGTTTCTCACCCAACCACGCGGTATTGATGACAATTTCAGTCACACCGATTTGTTGTAATTTTTCAATATGCCAAACAATAAGTGGCTTGCCACCCACTTCAAGCAAAGGCTTTGGCTTATGTAGCGTCAGTGGACGCATACGGTTCCCCATTCCCGCCGCAAGAATCATCGCTTTCATTATGCAGCAACCTCGTATGTGCCATATTTGGCTTCAAATTTCGGCATCACTTTCGCTTGGACAAACTGCATAAAGGGTTGCAGCTCTGCATAATCTTTACTTTCTTCAAGTAAATACCACATCACACGTGGCAAATCTTTCAAGTAACCTGTTTTTCCATCACGTTCAAATAAACGCACAAAGATACCCAAAATTTTAATATGACGCTGAATAGCCATAAAATCCGCATCGCGTTTAAACTGTTCAAAATCGCGATCTTGTTTTGCCGCTTCAGGCAACAAGTCATAGAAGACTTTAAACCATTCATAAACACGTTCTGCATTCCACTGCACATAAGCATCACGCGTGATTGAAATCAGGTCATAAGTATCTGCACCAATCACGGCATCCTGGAAATCAATCACCCCGAGATCTGTCTCACCTTCAATTTTCATCAAATTACGACTATGAAAATCGCGATGTACAATCACTTGTGGTTGCGCCAGTGCTGCGTTGGCCAAAATCGCAAAGGTACGTTTAATTAAGGCTTGTTCATCTTGAGTGGGTTGAATCTGTAATGACGGCAGCATCCAATCAGTGAGTAACTCCATTTCAGAAATGAGTTTTTCATAGGAATAAGCCGGAAAGTTTTGTGTACCATCAATTGCCTGCAATTCAATTAACTGCTTAAAACTTTGCGCATAATAGCCATCAACAGTGTCATCGTTAAGCAAAGTTGAGAGCAAAACATCACCAAAATCTTCCAGCAACAAAAAGCCTTGCTGCAAATCTTGAGCAACGATATGGGGTACTCGAACACCATGTGTATCGAAAAACTGGTCAATCGTCACAAAAGGCACACAATCTTCTTTTTCTGGTGGTGCATCCATGAGCATAAATGTTTTATTATTCAGCTTGATTCGTGCATAACGACGGAAGCTTGCATCGCCTGGCAAAAAATTAATTTCAAATTGATCTGAATCAAGTACAGATTTAATCCATGTATGTATGATTTGTTCACGTTGTGTTTTCATTTGCGATAAATTCTAAAACAGGCTGAGTTTTTAAAGTACTAAGTGTAGCCACTTATCAACTTTTTCTCTATGATGCGAGAATAATTAATTGCGATTAAGCATACTTGGTTAATGATACAAATGAAGCATCAGTTCAAATTTAATCCTTTAGCGACTGCTATCTTGACCCTTTTATGTGGCAGCTCGATTTCAAGCTATGCTGAGTCCACACTTCCAGCTTCGACTGTCGACAACCAAAAAATGAAGGACAGCATTCAGGAAGCTTATCCTGGACAACAATTTTTTGAACAATATTACGTTGATAAATCATCGCCTGAAGCACAACAACGTAAAGGACAATATTTAAGTTCCGCCTATTGTCAAGGTGCCTGGATTACCCCGATTAGTCCAGAAACCAAAGCTGTTGATGCTTCAGAAGCTACCTCAGTGGTCACTGCCGATTATGGTCATTACGATCCTAATGGTGACTCTGTTCTTCAAGGCAACGTACTGATTGATCAACAAGGCCGTCAAATTCGTGCCGACAAAATCACCATCGATAAAACCCAAACTTTTGCCAATGCAGAAGGTCGTGTGCAAATGGCGCAAGCCGGATTACTCGCACAAAGTGATCAAATCAATTACAACTTAAAAACCCAGCAAGGTGATTTAAACAACAGTTTCTATATTTCAGAAGAACAGCATGCACATGGGCATGCAGAAAAAATTGCCCGTACTTCTGAAAATGTTGTGGTAATGAACAATGCAACTTACAGCACCTGCCCGCCGGATGAAACGCCAACCTGGAAAATCCAAGCCAATAAAATCACTTTAAATCAGGAAACAGGGCGCGGCGAAACTCGCGGCACCAAGCTATATGTTAAAGATGTTCCAGTTTTAGCGGTTCCTTACTTTAACTTCCCGATTGATGACCGCCGCACTACCGGTATTTTGACACCAAGTTTCGGCTTTACCAATGATGGTGGTATAGAACTTGCTGTTCCAGTTTATTTAAATCTGGCACCGAATTACGACGCCACGGTTACTCCGCGATATATTGCTGATCGCGGAGGAATGCTTGAAGGCGAATTCCGTTATTTAACAGAAAATTTCGGCGCAGGTATGATTTGGGGTGGTTATTTAGCTTCGGATGACAAATATGAGGGCCAAGACCGTAAAGACTTACATCTATTACATAACTGGCAAATCAATGATCAATTTTCTACCAACCTAGATTATAACTATGCCTCAGATAAAGATTATTTTGCCGATTTAAATAACAATCCCAACTCGAAGACCGACTTAAACTTGCGTCGCGCTTGGGAAGTTAACTATAAAAATGGCATTCCCGGTTTAAAAGCCCAGTTAAAAGTTGAAGACTTCCAGACTCTGGATAAGACGGTATCTGATGAAGACCGCCCTTATGCCCGTTTACCACAATTCCTGTTAAATTATAAGACGGGTAACCCACTGGGTTTACAATACGAATTCAATAACGATACTGCCTACTTTAAAAAAGACATCAGTATTGCAGATTCAACAAATACGGGTTCATTTGAGCCAAGCGGTACGCGTATTTACAATGACTTTGCTGTTCGTTACAACTACCGTAATCCGTGGTCATTTGTCATTCCAGAAGTGTCGATTCGTAACATCAACACTTTCTACGACCAAGACACCATTAATGCTAATCAAGACCTGAATTCTTCTAATGAAAATCAATCGGTAACTGTACCGCAATTCACTTTAGATACCGGCCTGACCCTTGAAAAAGAAGGTAAATACCTACAAACCATCACTCCACGTGCATTTTATGCCTATGCACCGTATAAAAACCAGGATGGCCATCCAAACTTCGACTCGGCGACCGCGTCTATTAACTATGATCAATTGTTCAGCCCACGTCGCTTTTATGGTCATGACCGTTTAGAAGACAACAATTTCTTATCTTTAGGTCTAAGTTATAGCTTATTTGATGAAATTGGTCTGGAACGTTTAAAAACCAGTGTTGGACAAAGCTTTTACTTCGAAGATCGTCGTGTAAAACTAGATAATGAATCTGATCAGTTTGATACTGAACGTCGTACCGGTCCTGTTTTAAGCGTATCTAGTCAACTGTCACAAAATTTCACTATTGGTGCAAACTCGGCATGGATGTCGAATGGCGACAATGCTCAACGTGACTTGCAGCTCTATTACACCGGTGATCAAGGTAATCTATATAATGTAGGTTACTTCTATCGCAAAGATATTCCAAACAGACAAAAGCAATATGACCAAGTCGTTGCATCCTTCATTCAGCCCGTATCTAACAACTGGCGCATTATGGGACATGCTCAATACGACATAGACAACAACGTCGCGCGTGAATATCTATTGGGTGTAAATTATGAAGCTTGTTGCTGGGGCATTTCGGTGTATGGACGCTCTTATTATAATGACCTAGACGATGTAAATGCGGAAGGCGTAAATGCAAAACGCGCCATTATGGCTGAAGTCAGCCTGAAAGGTTTAGGCGGTTTCAACAAAAAGCTTTCATCATTACTAGAAAATCGTATTCTAGGTTTTAATAAAATTAATCAATCTTGGACAGAACGTTAATGAAGACAATACAGTTAAAACATTTTTTTAAAGCGACAGCTCTTGCTTTAGCCCTTTCTTCATCAATGGCTACATTCGCACAACCAACAGACGAAGTGGTTGCTTTGGTTGACAACAGTGTCATTTTAAAAAGTGATTTAGATCAAAGTATTGCAGAAATAAAACATCAACTCGAAGCTCAAAAAAAACCGATTCCCCCAGCGCAATATTTGCAACAACAAGCACTTGACCAGCTGATTATTCGCCAAGCACAGCTTGAGCAAGTCAAACGCTATAACATTAAACCCAATGAAAAAGAGCTTAATGAAGCTGTGCTTAAAGTTGCTGCGCAGTCTGGCAGCAAAAGCCTAGAAGCGTTTCAGCAAAAACTGGATGGGATTGCGCCTGGAACGTATGAATCGTTGCGTAACCGTATTGCAGAAGATTTAGCCATCAATCGTCTACGTCAACAAGTGGTGATGTCACGCATTAAAATTAGTGACCAAGATGTGGAAAATTTTTTAAAAACTCCCCAAGGTCAAGCAGCATTAGGCCAGCAAGTTCATGTCCTGCATGTTCGTATTTCGGGTGATAAAAATATTGAAAAAGTTGCAGAACAAGTAAAGGCTGTACTAAAAGACAGTAATGATATTAGTGCAATTGATAAAAAATTCACTGCCAATGGCGTAAAAGTAGAAAGTGCAGATACAGGCTTTCGTAATCTGTCTGACCTTCCAGGCGAACTTGCAGCACGTGTAAGCCCTCTACAGGCAGGACAAACAACCGACCTCATTCCTGCACAAGATGGAATACATGTTTTAAAATTATTAGATCGTAAAGGTGCAGAGCAAAAAGCCATTGTTTCTCAATATAAAACACGCCATATCTTGATTCAACCTTCTGAAGTGGTGAGTCCTGAAAATGCAAAACAGCAAATTGACAGCATTTATAATCGCTTAAAAGCGGGTGAAGATTTTGCAGTACTGGCTGCAACTTTCTCCAATGATCCAGGTTCTGCTCGCGATGGCGGTAGCTTGGGCTGGGTTAGCCCGGGTGTTATGGTTCCTGAGTTTGAAAAACAGATGAAAAGCACGCCTGTAGGTCAAACCAGCGCCCCATTCCAAACACAATTTGGTTGGCACATTCTTCAAGTGACGGATACTCGCCAACAAGACATGACGCGTGAATATCAAGAACGTATGGCGCGTCAAATTTTAGGTGAACGCCAATTTGATGCAGAGCTAGATAGCTGGTTACGTGAAATTCGTAGCAATGCTTTTGTGGAGATTAAGGATCCGAGTCTGGATCGTAAAAAAA